>NZ_JAKIHL010000006.1 GCF_021608135.1 Microaerobacter geothermalis | reverse complement strand
TTAAACGATGATCACTATAAAGAGTTAGGTGAAGACTTTTTACAGAAGCGAAACCAAGAACGAATGGAAAGATATTTTATCGCTAAGGTGCGTCAATTAGGATACGAAGTTCAGAAGAATACTGCATCATAACTACTGGAAACATTTACAACGATTATCCCGGGCATCCCTATACCCATTTTTATCTGGAAATTGATACCAAGCACTTGACATTTTTAGATCAGTATGCCCAGGGAGGGAATTATTTTCATATCAAAGAATTTACTAAGGACTGCCTTCGATTTCGTGCTTAGAAGAACGGAAATTAGCCGTCAAACTGACTCTATCTTTGAAATACCCAGATATTTTTGACGGCTCCGTTCTTTTCCCCGAAGTGGACATGAATCACATCTGGGTCGAACTCGACAAGCCGACGTGTAAAACTTTAGTTCCGGATCTATAGATGGGTTAAATGTTAATTATCGAGATCGGTATTCTTATAGAAGAGGAGTTATAAAGAACCGGAATGGAAGATAAGGATTTTCTACAGTTCATTGAACGGGTAAAAAAGAGGACGGGGATCGATCTTGCGCAATATAAGGAAGCTCAAATGAAAAGAAGACTGACCTCTTTACGGGAAAAGAGGGGATTTCATTCTTTTGAAACATTTTTTCAGGCCCTTGTGAAGGAACCAGCATTGTATCATGAATTTTTAGATCGAATTACCATTAATGTATCTGAATTCTTTAGAAATCCTGCGAGATGGGACGTTTTAACGAACAAAATTATTCCTGAGTTGATGAAGGAAACGAGAAAGTTAAAGATTTGGAGTGCAGCCTGCTCTACCGGTGAAGAACCTTATACGTTGGCTATGATTTTAAGCCGTTTTTACCCATTGCACGAGATAAAAATATTAGCCACTGATATTGATGATGGAGCGATAGACAAGGCCAAAAATGGGATTTATGTGGAAAGAGCGGTTCAAGATGTTCCTAAAGATTTACTTCATAAGTACTTTGTTAAGGAGCAATTTCATTATCGAATCTCCCAGGAAGTGAAAAATTGTGTACAATTCAAAAGGCATAACTTATTATCGGATCCGTTTGATACCAATTTTGATCTGATTGTTTGCAGAAATGTCATGATTTATTTTACAGAAGAGGCGAAGAGCCAATTATATCACAAATTTAACAAAGCCCTGAGAAAAGGCGGCGTTTTGTTCGTCGGTAGCACTGAGCAAATATTTCATCCTAGAAAATATGGATTTGATACGATGGATACATTTTTTTATCGAAAAATAGGGGAATAAGGAATGGGTATAATTTTCCAAACCTACCAATATAATAAAAGTATAAAGGTTACGTGGTAGGGGGGTAGTTCCATGGATAAAAAAAAGGTATTGGAGGCTTACCGTCGCGGACTTCTGACATTTCAGGAATGTGCCCAAATTTTGGGTGCTGAAAGAAATCAATTAAAGGATATACTGGATGCAAAAAAAGAAAAGGAAGCGTTACAATAGCCGGAAATCATCCGGCTATTCTCATGTTTCACACGACTGACTCCATCATTGAAATGCCCAGGTGTTTTTGATGGCTCCATTCTTTAGTCTCGAAGTGAACATTGAATACTTTACTGGAGAACCCGACTCACTGCAAGTGAAAACTTTTCAATTCCACTTCATATAGAAATTTAGATGTGGCTACATTTTTTCTTTACTTACCAGAACAAGCTATACTATAATAGCACCTAAAAGCGTTAAAGGGTAGGAGGATATAGTTGAAATGAGATATTTGACTGCTGGGGAATCCCATGGACCGCAATTGACAGCAATCATAGAAGGCATACCTAGCCAGCTTCCCCTTTCTTTAGAGAAAATTAACGAACAGCTTCAAAGAAGACAAAAGGGGTATGGGCGTGGTAGGAGAATGCAAATTGAAAAAGATGAAGTGAAAGTGGTGGCAGGTGTCCGCCATGGTTATACAACTGGCGCCCCTATCGCACTTATTGTAGAAAATAAAGACTGGGTTCACTGGGAAAAGATCATGAGTGCCACCCCTGTAGATGTTGGCGGGGATAAGCGAAGGGTTTCCCGCCCCAGACCAGGTCATGCCGATTTAAACGGAGCTTTAAAATATCGTCATCGAGATATGAGAAATGTTTTGGAGCGATCCAGTGCGAGGGAGACGGCAATCAGAGTGGCAGTGGGTGCAGTGGCTCGCCAATTATTAGAATATTTCGGGATAGAACTGGCCGGACATGTGAAACAAATTGGTTCGGTGCAGTCAAATGTTGAAGCCAGTCAATATTCCATTCAACAAATTCAGGAGATTACTGAAGCCTCTCCTGTTCGTTGCTTGGACAAAGAAGCGGAGAAAAAGATGATGGAAGAAATTGACCGGGCAAAGGAAGAAGGGGATTCTATCGGCGGTATTGTGGAGGTCATCGTAGAAGGAGTTCCTGTTGGATTAGGTAGCCATGTTCAGTGGGACCGTAAGTTAGATGGAAGACTTGCCCAAGCCATCGTCAGCATTCAGGCTTTCAAGGGAGTTGAAATTGGAATAGGATTTGCAGCTGCTGAATTGTGGGGATCCAAAGTTCATGATGAGATCATTTGGGATAAAAGTAGAGGGTTCACGAGAAAAACAAATCGTGCGGGCGGTATTGAAGGAGGAATGACCTCAGGGATGCCTATCGTCGTTAGAGGAGTAATGAAACCGATTCCTACATTATATAAACCCTTAAACAGTGTCGATATTGATACAAAGGAACCCTTTACCGCAAGTATTGAACGTTCGGACAATTGTGCTGTTCCAGCAGCCAGTGTAGTGGCTGAAGCGGTAGTCGCTTGGGAAATTGCCAATGCTCTTTGTGAGAAATTCTCATCTGATCATGTGGATGAAATGAAGGGGAATATCGAAGTTTATAAAAAATACCTGGAGAGCTTTTAAAATGGTTACATTGAAAGTAGAATTAGGGGATCGTTCATATCCTATCCATATCGGAAGCCATTTGTTGGAAAGACTTCATTCCCTTCTTTCGCCTTTTATTTCTAAGGGGAAAAAAGTGTTGATTATTACCGATCGGCACGTGGCCCCTTTATATCTCCAAACGGTAGAAGAACAGATTAGGAGAACAGGAGCCGATGTTTTTTCATATCAGGTAAATCCAGGTGAAAGTGCAAAAAGCTTATCTGTTTTTCAGGAAATCATCGGTTTTGCTTTGCAAAATGGCTTAGACCGCAAATCTGTGGTTTTAGCCCTTGGAGGAGGGGTAGTAGGTGATTTAGCTGGTTTTGTAGCGGCTACCTATATGAGAGGAATCCCATTTGTTCAAATACCCACTACATTATTGGCACATGATAGCAGTGTCGGAGGGAAGGTAGCGGTAAACCACCCTCTGGGAAAAAATATTATTGGGTCATTCCATCAACCTCTCATGGTTGTTTATGACACAAATACTTTAAAAACATTACCTTCCAGGGAACTGTCCGCCGGTTTTTCTGAGGTAATCAAGCACGGATTTATATGGGATGCCCAGTTTGTCCAATGGTTGGACCAGAATGCCCAGTCATTGTGGAATCTTGAAGAGCCGATGTTATCTGAAGCAATCTATCGGGGTTGTTTAGTAAAAGTTCATGTGGTTTCCAATGACGAGAAAGAAGAAGGGCTGCGGGCTATTTTAAATTTGGGGCATACGATCGGCCACGCAATAGAAACGTTATCCGGGTATGGAGAACTGAATCATGGAGAAGCTGTAGCCATTGGAATGGTTGGTGCCGCGAAGCTGGCTGAAAAACTGGGAATCGTTGAAGAGATATTTTCACTATCGGAAGAATATACACGGATATTAAAGAAATATCATCTTCCCACCTCTCTTCCTGGACACTTTTCACCAGATGAGGTGATTTCCGTCATGAAGAGGGATAAAAAAAATCGGGAGAATACCATTGTGATGGTTCTTCCAAAGAAATTTGGTGAAGTGATCATTACCAAAGGAGTACCGGAAGCAGCGATCAAGGAAGTGCTAACCGAGCTAAAACAGAAATGAAATAACTAGATGTAGACTCGGGGACTGAAGAAATGAGAGTTGACAATTCATTATTTTTGGTTTAAGGTATTCTATAATTATTAACCACATAATGATGAAACAGAGCCAGTCACGATGTTTAGTTTTATATAGACGGAACTAAACATACATGACCCGCAGGGTCACAAATTGATATGAAAAGGTATTTTCATATCAAAGAATTCACTAAGGACAGCCTTCGAGTTCGCACTCAGCGGAGAGGCTAGAGAACGGGAATTAGCCCTCAAACTGACTCCATCTTCGAAACACCCAGATATTTTTGAGGGCTCCGTTCTTTAGACTTGAAGCGGACCTGAATTCCTTCTTGCTCGAACTCGACTAGCGGACGTGTGAATCTTTAGTTCCACATCTATAGATGAACGTACTTTGTGAGCCGAGTTAAGTTGAGCAAATTTAGAAGAGTTGAGTTGAGGGGAGAAGAGTAAATAGATAGGCCATAGCCAGGGCGCCCCCATTGTCCTGGTTTTTTTCATTATTTTTTCAGTTTTTTCCTCATCTCATCTCTTTGGAAACGAAGAGGTGATTTAAATGATCGTTCCTCATTTTAATGATCTCCTGCAGTTGTCAGACAAGTTTAATGTGATTCCCATGTACAAAATGATCCACGCAGATGATGAAACCCCCATTTCCATTTACCAAAAGATCAGAAACAATCATTCTTTTCTGCTAGAAAGTGTGGAAGGAGGCGAAAGATGGGCTCGTTATTCCATTATAGGGGTAAAACCCTTTCTCCGACTAACCGGAAAAGGATATGATCTCCAAATTTATAACGATAAGGACGAAGTAACAATCGAAACAGGAAATCCTGTTCAATATTTGAAGGAACTGCTCTCAACCATGAAGAGTCCAGTTTTTTCTGAATTGCCCCCGTTTTTCGGCGGAGCAGTCGGTTATTTTGGCTATGATACGATCACTTATGTCGAGAAGATACCCAAGATTGAACACGACCCCTTGGAATTACCGGATATCTCCTTCCTGTTTTGTGATGAACTGATTGTGTATGACCATTTGAAACAAAGAATTTTCCTGATCTGTCATCTTCATGTGGAACCAAATGATACGGAAAAACAGTTGAAAACCAAATACCAGCATACGATGGGCCGAATCAGTAAATTGCAAGACAAAATTTCAAAGGGAAAAAGCAAGGGTTACTTATCCATGACGGGAATGGATGAGATCAATTCTTTACATGCTTTCAAATCAAATATGACAAAGAATGAATTCGAAGAGATGGTCGAAAAAGCAAAGGAATATATTAAATCTGGCGATATTTTTCAAGTGGTGTTATCTCAAAGATTCCATAGAAAAACACAGGTTGACCCCTTTATGGTATACCGCATGTTAAGGACAATCAACCCATCTCCGTATATGTATTATTTACAATTTGAAAAAGAGGTTTTGGTTGGAACTTCTCCGGAAATGTTGATCCGGGTGGAAAATGGGAAAGTTGAAACAAAGCCTATAGCTGGTACCCGGCCAAGGGGAAAAAGCAAAGAAGAAGATAACCGTTTAAAGATGGACCTCCTTCAGGACGAAAAGGAAGCGGCGGAACACCATATGCTGGTAGACCTAGGCCGAAATGATGTAGGAAGGATTTCAAGTTACGGAACGGTCACTGTCAACCAATTTAAAGAGGTGGAATACTATTCCCACGTCATGCACCTCGTCTCCCATGTTACAGGGGAGTTAAGGCCCGATATTACTGCTTATGATGCCTTAATGTCCGCTTTTCCCGCCGGAACGGTTTCCGGAGCGCCTAAGATAAGGGCCATGGAAATTATCGCAGAATTGGAAAAAGAAGCGAGGGGCCCGTATGCAGGAGCCATTGGGTACTTTGGTTTTAACGGAAATATGGATACTTGCATCACCATCCGAACTATTTTGTTTGTGAATGATCAAGCCTATGTACAGGCAGGAGCAGGCATTGTTGCGGATTCCATTCCAGAAAAGGAATATGAGGAAACCTGCAATAAGGCCATGGCGTTAATTAAAGCAATTGTAACGGCAGAACAATGTTCATATTCTGATCAGGAGGTTATATAAAAATGAAATCTTATCTGGAAAAGGTGATTTGCGGTAATCGGTTAAATAGGGAAGAAGCAAGGGAAGTTATGGAAAAAATTATGAACGGAGAGGCCACTTCGGCCCAAATTGCCAGTATGCTGACGGCCCTTCGGATAATGGGGGAATCTGTTGATGAAATTGTTGGTTTTGCCCAGGTCATGAGAGAGAAGGCAAAACGGGTATATGTAAAAAACGAGCGTTTGGTTGATACCTGCGGCACAGGGGGAGATGGCGGAAAAACATTTAATATTTCCACCGCAGCGGCATTAGTTTCAGCAGCAGGGGGAATTAAAGTAGCCAAGCACGGCAATCGCGCTGTTTCCAGCCGCAGCGGCAGTGCCGATGTTTTGGAAGCATTGGGAATCAAGATTACGTTAACAGAAGAGGAAGCAAGTCAAATGCTGGATGAAACCAACCTATGTTTCCTCTTTGCTCCCTTATTTCACCAGGCAATGAAACACGCCGTTCAGCCCAGAAAAGAGATTGGTTTTCGCACCGTATTTAATCTACTCGGCCCCCTTACAAATCCAGCGGGAGCCAAAAGGCAGCTGTTAGGCGTGTTTTCCCCTTCCCTAACGGAAACCATGGCTAACGTGCTGAAAGAACTGGGTACGGAGCGCTGTTTAGTGGTTTCAGGACATGATGGCCTTGATGAAATATCGGTCACTTCATCTACTCAAGTGGTAGAGTTGAGGGATGGGGAAATTTCATCCTTTGTCATTTCTCCGGAGGATTTGGGAATTCCTCGATATTCATTGGATGAAATCCGTGGAGGAGCCGCCGAGGAGAATGCTGCGTTAATTCGGGCGATCTTTAACGGTGAACAAAAAGGGGCTCCCCGTGATGTGGTTCTCTTAAACAGCGCTGCTGTTTTTTATCTGGCTGATGAAGTTTCCAGCTTGGAAGAAGGATTACAAAGGGCTAAGGAAGTGGTTGACCAGGGTTATGCCTTGAATAAGCTAAATCAGCTAAGTTCCAAAACAGGAGGTATCTCTTATGCTTCCTAAAATATTGGAAGTTAAGAAAGAAGAGGTATCCCGTCTCAAGAAGGGCTGGGATTCAGGGAAGATAGAAGAACAACTTGCTCAACAACCACCCTGCCGTTCTTTAACACAATCTATTACAAATCGAACGAGGAAAGTGGCCATAATTGCTGAGGTGAAGAAAGCATCTCCTTCAAAAGGGGTGATTCGGCCAGATTTTCATCCTGTTGATATTGCTTTGGCATATCATGAAGCAAAAGCAGAAGGGATTTCCGTATTAACCGATGAAACCTTCTTCCAGGGCCATTTGCAGTATCTGACCGAAATTAAGGGGAGGGTTTCCACTCCCGTCCTAAGAAAAGATTTTATTATTGATGAAATTCAAGTGGTTCAATCAAGGATTTCTGGAGCAGACGCGATTTTATTGATCGTTGCAGCATTAACAAAGGACCAATTGCAGCATTTATATGGGAAAGCAACAGAAGTGGGATTGGAAGTATTAATAGAGATCCATTCTTTACATGAGCTAGAAATTGCATTAACCTGTTCTCCCCATTTAATAGGAATTAATAACAGAGATTTGCACACGTTTCAGACGACTATAGATACAACGGTTTCATGTTTGCCTTTTATTCCTGCCCATATTCCGGTGGTAAGTGAGAGCGGGATTTTTACTCCCGATGATGTGAGAAGAGTGGGCGAGGCTGGGGCTTCAGCGGTATTGGTCGGAGAATCTTTGATGAGAAAAGAGAAAATTAAAGAAGCCGTTATTCAATTGGTTGGATAGGGGGATTAGGATGGGAACAATCGTAAAAATATGCGGATTGACCACTATCGAAGATTGTTTAGCGATTCAAGATTCAGGGGTGGACTATGTCGGCTTTGTCTTTGCTCCCAGCAGAAGACAGGTGTCAGCAGAGCTTGCAAAAACTTTAAGCGGTTATATCAAAAAAGATGTCAAAAAAACAGGCGTCTTCGTCAATCCGAGCTATACAGAAGTGGCAAGGGCTGTCTATGAATCAGGGCTTGATGCCGTCCAACTTCATGGTGATGAATCCCCGGCACTGCTGAGAAAGATTAAAAGGGAATTGCCGGTACAAATCATAAAGGCTATTCGGGTAAAGAATAAGGGGGACTTTCCAAGCGATACGCTGGAGGAACTGGGGGAGTGGTTCAATATCTTATTATTGGATACCTACAGCCAGTCTAGCTACGGGGGAACAGGTCACCGGTTTTCTTGGGATATGATCCCCACCTTTTCTCTCTGGGCAAAAGAGAGAAATAAATCTTTATTTGTTGCCGGAGGATTAAATGGAGAAAATGTAACAGATTTGATATATGAATATCAGCCGGATGGTGTGGATGTTTCATCTGGCGTAGAGACAGACGGAAGAAAAGATCAGCAAAAAATAAGGAGATTTGTGGAGAGGGTGAAGGGAATTGACTTTAAAGCCAGATGAAGCTGGGCGTTTTGGTAAATTCGGCGGAAAATTTGTACCCGAAACTTTAATGAATGCATTGGAAGAATTGGAACAGGCCTTTTATCATTGTCTTGGAGATCTTGAATTTATTCAAGAATTAAAATATCTTCATAAAGAGTACACGGGAAGACCCAATCCATTGTATGAGGCAAAGAACCTGACTAAACATATTGGTGGAGCAAAGATTTATTTGAAAAGGGAAGATCTGAATCATACCGGGGCCCACAAGATTAATAATGCCCTAGGTCAAGGATTGCTTGCAAAATATATGGGAAAGACGAAAATAATTGCCGAGACAGGGGCGGGGCAACATGGGGTAGCCTCTGCTACCGTAGCGGCACTCTTGGGTTTAAAGTGTAAAGTTTTTATGGGCGAAGAAGATATCAAGAGGCAGCGATTAAATGTATTTCGCATGAAGCTTTTGGGTGCAGAAGTGATTCCTGTTTCTTCAGGTTCCCGCACATTGAAGGATGCCACCAATGAAGCGATTCGCCATTGGGTAACCCATGTGGAAGATACATTTTACATGATAGGGTCTGTTGTAGGACCGCATCCTTATCCGTATATGGTTCGAGAGTTTCAAAAAATCATTGGCCAGGAAACAAAGGAACAATGCTTGGAAAAAGAAGGGAGACTGCCAGATGCCATCGTTGCTTGTGTAGGTGGTGGGAGCAATGCCATTGGAATTTTCTCTCCCTTTTACGAAGATAAAGAGGTTCAACTTTATGGGATAGAAGCCTCAGGAAAAGGACTGGAAACCAATCAGCATGCCGCAACGTTATCTAAAGGTCTACCCGGAGTCATCCACGGTTCTTATACTTATCTTTTGCAGGATGAATATGGACAAATTGAAGAGGCCTATTCCATTTCAGCAGGTTTAGATTATCCTGGCGTCGGGCCTGAGCATGCCTTTTACAAGGATTCAGGAAGGGCTTGTTATCTTTCTATCACGGATGATGAGGCATTGGAAGCGTTTAAAGCATTGTCAAAAACAGAAGGGATTATTCCAGCCATTGAAAGTTCCCATGCTGTAGCGGCAGCCCTTAAACTGGCTGCACAATTTTCGAAAGAAAAAATCATTATTGTTTGCCTTTCAGGAAGGGGAGACAAAGATGTGGAGCAGGTACAAAAAGTGTTAGAGGGGGAATCGGAACATGTCTAAACTGAAAGAAGCTTTTGTTAAAAAGACGACACGTGTTCCATTTATTCCTTTTATTACAGCAGGTTATCCCACTGAAGAGGCAACCATTGAGCTGGCATCTCTCCTTGAGAAGGAAGGGGCAATTGCCCTGGAATTAGGGGTTCCCTATTCCGATCCTTTAGCCGATGGACCTGTCATCCAATTTGTTTCCCAAGAGGCCCTTAAACAAGGGATGAATGTTGAAAAAGCAATAGATCTTGTTAAAAAGATGAGAAACCAAGGCATTCGTATTCCCATCATTCTGTTTAGCTATTATAATCCCGTATTGCGTCGCGGTATATCTCAATTGTTATCCCGTTTTAGAAATGCCGGAGGGGATGGCGTCATTATACCCGATTTGCCGGTGGAAGAATCGAAGGAATTTATCAAAGCATGCCATCAACATGCTCTTTCTTTCATTCCCCTGGTTGCTCCAACCTCAAAACAGAGAATAGAAAAAATCGTGGCAACGGCTGATTCATTCGTTTATTGTGTATCCTCATTGGGGGTTACAGGGGAAAGAAAAACATTTAATCACCTGATTGATCATTTTATTCGGGATGTTAGGGAACATACTTTGTTGCCCTTGGCTGTCGGATTTGGCATCTCTACTAGGGAACAAGTGGAACAGTTGATTCCAATGGCAGATGGACTGATTATTGGGAGTGCATTATTGAAAAAAATCATTGACGTGAATGAATGGTTATCGGATGAAGAGAAGAAAGAAAAAGGATATGAATTGATAAAAAAATTTTTACAGGAATTGTTTTCTTAAGTATATTAAGAGTAATATGATAAGAAAACAATAGAGGTGAAAAATGTATGCTAAAACCAAAGGAGAGGATAGTAAACCTTCCTGTTTATCAACCTGGTAAACCCATTGAAGATGTTAAAAGGGAGTATGGTCTTTCTGAAGTCATTAAATTAGCTTCTAACGAGAATCCGTTCGGTTGTTCTCCTTTAGCCAAAGAAGCCATTGGGTTGGCAGCCCAGCATCTTGAAATCTATCCCGATGGAGCCAGTGTAGAATTAACGAAAGCCCTGGCGAAAAAATTGGGAGTACAAACCAGTCAGATCATTTTTGGCAATGGGTCTGATGAGGTCATTGTGTTAATTACCAGGGCTTATCTGCAGCCGGGTACCAATACAGTAATGGCCACCCCAACTTTTCCTATCTATAAAACCAATTCTATTATTGAAGGGGCAGAGGTTAGAGAGGTTCCCCTCAAAGATGGAGCACATGATTTAAATGGAATGCTGGAACAGATTGATGAGAATACTAGGGTGGTTTGGATTTGCAATCCCAATAATCCATCTGGGACCATTGTGGGAAAAGAGGAATTGAGAACTTTTCTTCATGCCATAAGCAAAAACACGGTTGTAGTTTTTGATGAGGCATACTACGAATATGTGGAATCGTCCAACTATCCTGAATCCATAGATTGGATAAACGAGTATCCCAATCTGATCATTCTGCGTACGTTCTCAAAGATTTATGGATTAGCTGCCCTTCGAATTGGGTATGGAGTGGCAAATGCTGCACTAATTGATCATTTAAACCGAGTAAGGGAACCCTTTAATACAACCTCCCTGTCCCAAAAGGCTGCCCTTGCAGCGTTGCAAGATACCCATTTTGTGGAGGAGTGCCGACATAAAAATACCATAGGGAAAAAACAGTTGTATGAAGGATTCCAGCGTTTAGGTCTTTCTTATCTTCCTTCAGAGGCCAATTTTATCCTTGTTGATGTGGGAAGACCTGCTGGTTATGTGTTTCAATCCTTATTGAAAAAGGGGATTATTGTCCGTTCTGGAGAATCCCTAGGATTTCCTACTTCTCTTCGAATCACGGTAGGAAGTGAAGATCAGAATCTTAAATTGCTGGATAACTTGGAACAGATCTTAAACCAGTGAACCTTTAGCTCTAACCATCGGATCATGCATGTTTAGTTCCTTAATCTAGAGAAATAAAAAAAATTTTTGGTTAGGATCGTGAGGAGAGAGATGAAAAAAATAGCGATTATAGGAGTAGGTTTAATCGGAGGATCCCTTGCTTTATCCCTGAAAGAAACCGAAGCAACGATTATAGGGTATGATCTACATCCAGAGCAGCTTTCCCTTGCACAATCCCTGGGTGTTATAGATGTCGTTGCCTCTTCCATGGAAGAGGCGGTGGAGGAGGCTGACTTTATTTTCCTGTGTACTCCTGTCAATGAAATTCATGAGATGGTCAGAAAATTATTGGAGTGTCCGTTAAAGGAAGGAGTCATCATTTCCGATACGGGGAGTACGAAGGAAATGATTTCTTCCATAGGTGCACAATTGCAAGAAAAAGGGGTTTATTTTATTGGTGGACATCCGATGGCTGGTTCCCATAAATCTGGGGTGACTGCCGCAAATCATCGTTTATTTGAAAATGCATACTATGTGTTAACTCCCAGTGACGAAACCCCAGAGGAAATCGTCAATCAATTAGTTGAAATTTTATCTTACACAAAGGCCCAGGTGATCACCATGTCTCCTTCGGGCCATGATGAAGTCGTTGGCGCTATCAGCCATTTTCCCCATGTGATTGCATCAGGTCTTGTAAACCTGGTAGCCAAATACGATCAGAAAAATCCTTGGTATCAACGCTTAGCTGCTGGCGGATTCCGCGATATTACCCGAATTGCATCGAGTAATCCTAGGATGTGGAGGGACGTTCTGCTTAGCAACCGGGAAGTGTTGCTGCAGTTAATGGAGGACTGGAATCGGCTAATGGAGGATATCAAAGAATCGATATTGGAAGGGGATGGACTCTCCATTGAAAGTTTTTTTGAAGAGGCCAAGAATTTTAGAAATGGGCTCCCTGAGCGGAAAAAAGGAGCATTGCCGCCCCTTTACGATTTATATGTTGATATTCCCGACCACCCTGGAATTATCGGCAAAGTAACTACCCTTTTGGGACATCATGAGATCAGCTTAACCAATATACGCATTCTTGAAATCAGAGAAGATATCATGGGGGTATTACGATTAACGTTCCGTCGGGAAGAAGATATGGAGAGAGCACAACAATTGCTAATCTCTTCCGGGTACCAAGTTCATACAAGAGAGTAAGGGAGGAAGTAGTTTGCTGTTAACGATCACCCAATCAGACCAATTACAAGGTGAAATTTTGATTCCCGGCGATAAATCCATTTCACATAGGGCCGTGATGTTTTCTTCCTTGGCCAAGGGAACCACCCAAATTTCCGGGTTTCTACCCGGGGAAGACTGTTTAAGCACCATTCGGTGCTTTAGACAAATGGGGGTCTCCATCGAACAAACCGGATCCAAAGTGACTGTTAAAGGAAAAGGATGGTTTGGACTGGATGAACCCGTTTATCCCCTTGATGTAGGGAATAGCGGAACAACAATTCGTTTGATGATGGGAATTTTATCTACCCAACCTTTTCATTCCGTACTCATTGGAGACGAGTCCATTGCGAAAAGACCGATGGACAGGGTTGCCCTGCCGTTAAGAGCAATGGGCTCATTCATAGACGGACGAAAAGAGGGAGGATATACTCCCCTCTCCATAAGAGGCAGAAAACTGAAGGGAATTGAGTACCAACTACCAGTAGCCAGTGCCCAAGTCAAATCCGCTATTCTGCTTGCCGGAATAAAGGCTGAGGGAAGGACAACCATTGTTGAGCCATATCCTTCAAGGGACCATACAGAAAGAATGTTTTCCCATTTTGGCGTTCAGCTGTTCATGAACGATAATGTTATTGCTTTGGAAGGGGGGCAGGAATTGGTTTCACCGGAAGAGGTGACCGTTCCAGGGGATATTTCTTCTGCGGCATTCTTTCTGGTTGCTGGTGCCATTGTTCCCAATAGCCAACTTCTTTTAAAAAATGTTGGGCTAAATCCAACTAGAATCGGAATTATCCATGTTCTGAAGAGAATGGGCGCGAAGATGCAAGAAGAAAATTACCGCCATTTTGGGAATGAACCGGCAGCGGATCTGATTATCTCTTCCAGTTCTTTAAAAGGAACCGTGATAGAGGGAAGCGAAATTCCCACCCTGATTGATGAAATACCGGTAATTGCCGTTTTGGCAACCCAGGCAGAGGGGATAACCATCATTCGGGATGCTGAGGAACTAAAAGTGAAAGAGACCAATCGTATTGACACGGTTGTTTCACAATTGAAGAAAATGGGTGCAAAGATTGAAGGAACAGAAGATGGGATGATTATTGAAGGCCCCACTCCATTAACGGGTGATCATGTAGACAGTTTTGGAGATCATCGCATCGGGATGGCCATGGCCATTGCCGGTTTAGTTGCTAAGGGCGAAACAACTATTAGCAATGCTGGCGCAATCAATGTTTCATTTCCAAATTTTGCAGACATTCTTTCTAAAATTAGAATTAAATAAAAATGGATATTATTGTTTAACTATCAGAATTATACAAACATTAATAAAAATATATTGACAACGCTTTCATTATGGATATAATTAGAAGTACAGTATGGTTTCTCTCCACTCCTATCCATATCTTAATTAGCTCGTATATGAGCTAAGTCACCTTAGTTGGTGGCTTTTTTTTTTGACTATGGACGTGACGGCAGAAATAAGATTAATGTTTTTGTCTGAACAGGGTTGGTAAAGGGAGGTGTTTCCCCTTCAAATCTGATGTCACTGGTACATGTTTCATATTAATCCAGGTAAACAGAAGCAATGCATTTGAGAAAAAAAGAAAAATAGCAATAACTTCTATTTTTTCGGTAATCGTAATGAGTATGATAAACAGAGTAATGCTGGTGATTCGGCCTAAGTTTAATACAAACTCTCGAAACACGATATATTCTACTTTTAGTTGTGCTTTTTGCTTATTTTCACCAATCAAATCAAAGGTTGTTGAGGTGATTGGAATTGTAAAGAATGGGAAAAAAAATGAACCGCCAATCCCAAGAATTAATAAAGTGACATAATTTACAGTAAAGAACATGGGAATCACCACTACAGCCAGCATGGTGGTACCAATAAGAAGGGAAGTATTTCTTTTTTTTGGTTTTATCCATTTTCCGGCCAAAAAAAATGATACCAGCGAAACAAGGGAAGTTATAAAAGTGTATACACCCAATCGAAATTCACTGGAGGTAGAAATAAACACCAACAAGCCAATGAGAAAAGTATAAATTCCTTCCCGGATGCCCTGAAAGTAATGGGCAACCATGACAAAATGCCAAGGTGTTCTGTTCTTTGCTTCCTTCCATACTTTCCCCAGGTGAAATACACCATGAAGTTCTCGATGATGAAAAAAGTAACTAACAATAATCGCAGTGATAAATATCCCCAAAGAAATAGAGAAAATGAGTGTGTAACCAGTTAATTGCTTCATTTGACTCAAAAACCAACCAGATAAAACAGGGGCAATCATTCCAGTTCCTGAAAACAAAAAGCCGTTTACCCCGTTAAACATGTCTCGATTATCAGGATTTGTAATCTCAAAGTAAAGAATGTTATAACCCAGCCAATAAAAACCGGATGCTATTCCAAGAAGAAGTCCAAGTAATTGGATATATTGGGAGGCATCCTTACCAAGGATTAAAATCATGCTGTAAAACAGAGCCATCAGTGCAACTCCAATTCGAATACTTATGACGCGATCTATTTTTTTAACCAGACGACCCCCAATCCAAAAAGTAAATGGCATTGCCAAATAAATAAAAAGATTAAATTGGGCAATTGTGATGTAGTCGCCCTTTATTTTCCAAATATATACATTGACAAAGGTGTTGGAGAGGGCAACAGAGGCCATAAACAAGGCATTCATGGATAACAAAAGCTTCGTTTGACCATCTAGTCTTTTGGAATAAAACATCGAACCCCACCTGAAGCAAAAAGGTTAACTAAACTTCATATGAAGAAGTACGCTTCATCTGAAGGTAGTATCCTTTATGTTGTTCCATCACAACTATTTTTATCCGATGAACAACCGTTACTCATGGTCATTAATTGGTTATTTTTTCTACGGTTTTTCATAATATTGGTTGTATGGGGTTGCATATTTTGTATTGTAAAAAAAATAAAAGTTATTGACGAACGATTCTATACAAGATATGCTGAAAAATGTAAGAAATATTGCAGATTATGTTGTGCTTAAAGGTCATCTTTATCATAATTATCCCAGACGTTATAGTCATTTTATCACGGGTAAAACATCTCTTATTTTCAAATATAGAATAGCAGCGCAACTTTTTTCCACCTCAGCAGTATAAATCATTAGATTCTGCTGGGTAAAGGAACCGGTAAGGAGGGTTCTTATGAAGACGGATTCCCAGTTAATACGCGAGATCAAGGACGGAAATGTGGAATGTTATTCGGAATTGATTGACCGCTACGAGAGGAAAATCTATTCTTTCATCTCCCATATGCTCCGCAATTACAAGATGGAAGCTTTGGCTGAGGATTTGTGTCAGGAAACCTTTTATAAAGCGTTTCGAAGCCTAAAGACCTTTCGCGATGTGGAAGCTTCTTTTTCTACCTGGTTATACACCATTGCCCGTAATTGCGTATTAACTGAATTGCGGAAATGTCGGAACAAGGAGGTATATTTGGAAGATAGCTATGCCACTCCCAAAGTGGCTGTGGAAAAGCTTCCTGAACAGCAAATTTTGCAGAACGAAAGAGAGCAACTGGTTAGAAAGGCCATCAACAATTTGCCAGAGAAACAGCGTTCCGCTCTTATTTTGCGGGAGTATGAACAGATGGATTACAAAGATATTGCAAACTTGCTAGACTCAACGGTAAGTTCAGTGAAATCTTTATTGTTCAGGGCCCGCAGTAGTGTTCGTTCCCAGTTGGAATCGTACATACAAGAGCCTTTATTGGAAAAGGTTGAGGGGATGAACAAGTAATGAAATGTTCTGAGGTCCAAGGGTTAATTCCTGAATATTTGGATCGCCAATTAACTGATCAACATCTTCGAGAGATAGAGGAGCATCTTACATCATGTACTTCCTGTCAAGAAGATCTCCAGTTTTGGAAAGATAGTGAAGCTCTTATTCAAGGAGCAATAATCCGGCCGGATGATGATTCTTCTATGGAGTATGATTCAGGTCGTATTGGTGGTTCTGTCATGGACCGTATCAGAAGAGAGGAAAAATGGGCCTTGCCTTTATCTAGTCAAATGGTAAAAATTCCTCAGTGGCTACCGAAGGTGGGTGCCATCTTCGCGACGGTACTGCTCATTGGATTTATCATTGCTTCCTATTGGGGGAGTTCAACCTATAATCAAATGCCAGTTGTTTATGGGGAGGATTGGTTGAAGCAGGCTACTGTTGAGCAAATCCTTGATGTAGAAGAAACGTCAATTACTCCAATGCCAACCTACTCACCCCGGGGATTATTTCAAGAACCTGTTGTTGCCAGCGTTGGAGATTTGATACCTTATCCAGTTAATCAGGAAAAAATCACCAATGTGAAATATATATTTCTTCTATCTATCCTGGGAACAATATTTACAACATTAGGTATAGGTTGGATTAGTTCCCGTTCAAAAGGAACATAATGAGTAAAGAATTGTCATATTAACGATGTGTAGAATGCACATCGTTTTTATTGTTACTTCCTTTAAGTAAATCTTTGATATGAAAGAAAATACATTTTCATACCAATTTGAGATCCTTCAGGTCATGCGTGTTTAGTATAGTTCTGATGAAAGGCAGGGACCACTATTGAATCAACGTAAATTAGAGATATACATCAATCAAATAAAAGCGGGTTTAGTAAAAGAAGGTCTGGCAGGACTTGAATCATTGGCCAAGCAGGCAAAAAAAGAAGAGGATTTTCTGATATTGGGCAATATTTTCCTTGAACTGGGTCATTTAGAAACAGCAGAACAATTAATCAGGACAATTTTAGATAGGAATCCTAAGCATCTGGAAGCTTTACTCTTATTGGCGGAAGTTAAAATGGAAAACGGTGAAGATGATGATGCTATTATAATTCTTTCCGAAATTTTATCTGAACACCCCAATCATTTGGAAGCGGTTATTTTACTCGCTGAAACTTATTTGAGCATTGGACTGCCAGAGGTAGCCGAAAAATATCTTCTTCAGGCGGAACCATTGTTATCTGATGAACCGTTATATTGGGAGAGCCTTTATAAAATCTATGATCAAATGGGGAAACTTGATCAAGCCCTTCTTGCACTGGAAGAAATCCCTATATCCCAACTTGATCATGAACGAATTCAACAATTAAGTCGTTTGTATGTTGAATTGGGAGAATTTGAAAAAGCGGAAATGTACCTGGAAAAAGGACTTGAAGGAAAGCCCGGGCACGAAAAAATACTTGAACAGCTTTTTTACACGAAGATGGCATTGCGTAAATGGGAAGAAGCAGAACAGATCTTAAAACAGTTGCAGGAAATCACCTTTGATGAGTCCTTACTTTACCCTCTTTTTACAAAATTATATTTTGAAAAAGGGGAGATTCAAGAAGCATCTGTTTATCTGGAAAAGTATATGACAGAGAATCCGCTATATGAGGAAGGTTGGATGAGTTTGGGAAAAATCTATCTACAACAGGGCGATTGGGAAAAAGCAAGAAATGTTTATTTGCAGCTTTTATCCATCAGTGATGGACTTCCTGAAGTATATCAGGAATTATCGGATATATACCTTCAATTAAACCAATGGAAAGAAGCAAAAGATATATTACATTCGGGCTTGAAAGAGCATCCTTTTAATAAGGGATTTTATGAGAGGCTGGCTCAAATTAGTTATCAGGAAGAGAATTTTGACCAGGCTATTTCCTATTTGAAAAAGGAAGTTGATATTTCCGGAGAGGACGAAAGGATCTTAAACCAATTGGCTCAGATGTACTGGGAAATCGGACAACCAGATAAGGCAAAAAAATGGTGGAACAAATCCCTGGAGATCAATCCATATCAAGATGATGTGGAGGAATGGTTGAATCGGTATTAATTCGTCAATAATGGTTAGCAAACAGAGAGGGAGTTGAATGGCGATGAATATCTCTGAGATGCTTTCCATTTGTGATTTTCATGATTTGCATCGAATGGCCCTTCAGTATGAATGTGAATGTAATTTCCATTCAAAAAATGAACTGATACAATCTCTTCTATTCCAAGTTAAGGACAACAATCGGCTGAAAAACCAGTTCCATGATTTAACAACTGAAGAGATCAGTTTTTTATATCAATTGATTTTTGATACCAAACATTCCTTTTCCTATGAAGATATTTTAGCAAAAGCAAAAAACTCCCTTCTGAATGCAGATGACAAACAAGGTTATCGCAAGATGACGGCTTCTTTTATTAAAAGAGGCTGGCTGTTTCGATTATCCAGAGGAAGGGTGGGCCTCCATTTTGAGTTCCCTGAAGATATAAAAAAGAGATTGATTATGATCATACTGGATGATTTGAAGGAGAAATGCGTCTATAGGAGCTCCCCGTCAATCATACAGGATGAGAGATTTGCCCTTTATTATGATTGGCATCAATTGATTAACTTCATCTATCAACAGGGGGAAATTCCGGTAACAAATCAGGGGGCTATTTACAAGAAATATTTACAGCAATTGTTTCAACAGTTTTCAGTGGGGGAAGAAGAATTGCAAAAGGGAGACTGGCGGTTTGGTTATGGAAGGACATTTCACCTTTATCCGGATCGTTTTTCTTTACTTTATGATTATACCTATCACCAGGGGTTCATTGAGGAAGTTCCCAATGGTTTGCGTCTCACAACGAAGGGGGCTGAAGCGGTTGGTCATTTTCAAGACAAGGAAACCTTTATGTTGTCAATATTTCATTTTTGGCAGAGGGTATATCGCAAAGCAATCCCTATGCTGCCAATGATCGTCACAATGGTTATTCTTTTAGTGAAGGATGGATGGGCTGAAGAGAAATCGCTGAAGTCTATTTTGCAAAAATGGATTCCTCCTTTTTACTATGATAATGCAGACGTTGTATTTCAAAAAAGAATATTAAAAATGCTTCTTCACCTGGGAATTGTAAGAAGGGGAGAGTGCAACCATGAACCATTAGTCGGCTTAACAACCTTTGGTCAAAAATCGTATGAAAGAATTTTTAAAAAATAGGCAGGGAAAAAAACAACAAACAACGAATAGAATATATAGTATAGTAAAGGGTTTAATCCTTCTAAATTCTTAGTGCGGGAGGGATGGCAGTGAACGAAACAATTACAGTTACCGCAAAAAAGGAGTTTATCAAATGGTTTTTGTCTCATTATGAACTACAAAAACGTGAGGCAACGTGGTTGCTGCAGTACTTAATGTCGGATGATCGTTTGCTTTCCAAGGTGCATTTTACCGATAGTATTCGTCACTTGCCAAAAGCAGTCCTAATGTCAACGAAATGTGTCAAGTTAACGCCCTTTAAATACTGTAAGAACAAAAGAGTGATTTTAGATGTAGAGAAGGCTTTTCATGACATTAGACTAAGACCGGATGAAGACGTTTATATTAGCTTGCATTTTCGCGATAGGGAACTCTCTCCAGAATATGCTGCTGTACTGGAGGCTAATCCTATGGAAAAACAAAATGTACTACAGGATACACTGTTAGGATTGCTGGCTGAATTAGTTTTGGATGAATTAATCTACCAGTATAAGAAGGAATGGATTCAACGTCAGATTGACCATGCTTTGGATAACAAGGATCAAGGTAAATTTTTTGAATTGACGGAGGAATTAAAAAGTCTGAAGAGAGCGAATGAAAGTTAAACTGTTGATTTTAGACAGAATTATGATAGGATGAACATAACTCGGCAGTGCCGGGTTTTTTCTTATATATTCTATATCAATTTGTGAGCCAAAGGGTCATGAGCGTTTAGTTCTACCTACACTATAAAAGGAGAGAAAAAAATGAAATGGACAATGAATGATATTGAAGGTTATCAAAAATCCAGATTGTACATAGATACGGCTCTTTTACCTGTCACCAAAATTGATGTAAGGCAAGATATGACAAATCAGGTATACCTTACTGAAAGGCTATTGGAAATCGTGTACAAACTGGAGAAACAATTGGCAGGTCGTATTCTGGTGCTTCCTTTGTTTACTACTTATGGTGAGGAAATTATAAGAAAAAAAATGGTGGATGACGTGGTGAAAGAATTATCTTCCACCTTTAGTTATGTTGTTGTTGTTTCTGCCTTTGATATAGAAGAAAGGGAATTTGAAGGTGCATCAGGTGCTTTCCTGACACCATTGCCTCAAGATGAATCAGAACTTTACCACTTGTTGATTCAGCTTTGGCAAAAATCATAATTGAGGGGAATAATATATGAATGAAGCTGTTGAATTTAATTATATTTCACTTTTAATTATCACAACCCTTGCTTTTTTTGTGCCGCTAATATTGGCCAAAATCCCCAAGATCTCCATTCCTATCGTTGTTGGAGAGATCATAGCAGGGATGATTGTTGGAAAAAGTGGCTTTAATTTAATTTCCGAAGATGTCTACTTAACATTTCTCTCAGATTTTGGATTTGCTTATTTAATGTTTCTTTCCGGTCTTGAAATTGATTTTCATCTTCTATCCACTCCTACTGCTAAAAGCAAAAAACGTCATGTGTTAAATCACCCTGTTGTGCTTGCGATGGGGACATTTATCCTAACACTTGCCATATCCTTTACTTTTGCATATGTTTTGTATCAATATGGCTTGGTTCGCTCCTATTGGTTGATGACTCTTATCTTATCAACCACATCCTTGGGTGTTGTTGTTCCTATTTTGAAGGAAAAAAAAATGGCAGGGACCCCCCTTGGACAAACAATTTTATTATCAGCCCTTTTTGCCGACTTTATTACTATGGTTTTAATTACCGTCGTTGTTTCCATAGAAAAAGGGGGAAGAGTTGCTGAAATTCTACTCATCTTAATTCTGTTCGTTGTTTTCTTTTTACTTTATCGCATTAGCAAGTTTTTATCTAAGTTACATATCATTGATAAATTGGCCCATGCCACATCACAAATTAAGGTAAGGGGTTCTTTCTTTCTTATTTTAGTCTTGGTCTCTTTGTCCCAGCAATTAGGAAAAGAGGTAATTATTCTGGGTGCATTTTTGGCTGGAGTGATCGTTTCATTAATATCAAAACGACATGAAACGGAACTTCATTTGAAATTAGATGCCATCGGATACGGTTTTTTTATTCCTATTTTCTTTATTCATATCGGTGTCAATTTTGATTTATCCATGTTAATAAATTCATACAGAGCCTTATGGTTGATACCGTTACTGTTATTAGCCGCCTATTTGGTAAAAATCATTCCTACGATGATTTATCGTTTTTCATATTCCTGGCGGGAAACGATTAGCTCTGGTTTTTTAGTTTCTTCCAGATTAAGCTTAATTATTGCTGCATCCAGTATTGCATTGGAATTAGGGTTAATTGATGTTTCTGTTAACTCGGCTATTATTTTGGTTGCCATAATTACAGTCACTTTAAGCCCAATGATTTTTCAGCGACTGGCTCCGGCAGAAAAGCAGGAAAATGAAAAATCCATCGTGATTATAGGCGTTAGTGAAACAGCACTATATTTATCAAAACGGTTAAAAACCATATACAAAAACATTACCCATTTGGCTGTTGATGAGACGAAAACAGGATTAATTAAAGAGAACCGAATCAAGGTGATCCCCCGAAATGTTGATCATGTAAATGAAGCATTATATCATCTGAATATAGAAAAAGCGGACATCGTGGTTGTAGCAACGGAAGTAGAAGAATATAACTACAGGGTAGCTTCGGAGTTAGAGAAAAATATAAATTATGGTAATATTTTCGTTGTCACCTCCAATGAGAAGGATGCTATTTCTCTGGAAGCAAGGGGAATTCATGTCATCAGGCCAAGCCGTGCGGCTGAACTGGTCTTGGAAAATCTCATTCGTAATCCCAAAGCATTTTCATTAATTACAGAGGAAAGGAAAAATTGGATAATAGAAGAAGGTATTTTAACGAATGACCAATGGGCGGGAAAGGCGATAAAGTCACTCCATTTACCGGCTACCATCCTTATACTTTCATTATTCCGTGAAGGTGAACCTATTGTCCCCCATGGGAATACCATTCTGGAAAAAGGGGATTACGTCACATTTGTCGGTTCTCCTGATGATGTGGAGCTTTTTCTAGCATCTCTAAAAATTGACTAAATTTATTCTGTAGAAAAATCCCCCAGATATTTTTAAGCTCCGAAATTCAGTTCCTCTTCTATAAAATTGTGAAGGAAAATGAATAGTTTATTCCATTTAGTACATGATATTCCTTGACGGAAAATAGTGGGTAAGCTATTATGATTATGTCCTAGTTTTGTGTGCGAATGGTCCTATGAGGGACGTGACTTTCATATAGGGAGGGTTAGAAGGATGAGTGAAAAAGAAAAGGATCAAAGTGTATCTAGAAGACAGTTCCTAACTTACACTTTGACCGGAGTGGGCGGTTTTTTAGCTGCCGGTATGTTGGTTCCTATGGTTCGTTTCGCCGTTGATCCTGCTTTAAAAGCGGGAGCGGAAACGGATAAAGTGGCCGTGGGAAGCATCGATCAGTTTAACGAGGAGTGGAAAACCATCCAGTTTAAAGTAAAAGAGAAAGACGGATGGTACGAATCGGAAGAGGTGAAGTCTGCATTCGTCAGGGTTCGTGGTGAGGATGACATCATGGTTCTTTCCACAATTTGTACCCACTTGGGTTGCCAGGTTTCATGGAACACCAATCCCGATCCGGCGAAAAAGAATGAATTCTTCTGTCCATGCCATTTTGGACGGTATACCGAAGATGGCATCAATATTGCCGGTACACCGCCGAGAGCTCCGCTCTGGCAGTTTGAGCATGAAGTGAAAGATGGAAAGTTGTATGTGGGTAAAGCATACCCAAGAGAGGGGGTATAATAAATGTTTTCTAAACTGTATGATTGGGTGGATGAACGCCTGAATATTACCCCCTTATGGAGGGATATGGCCGACCATGAAGTGCCGGAACATGTAAATCCGGCCCACCACTTTTCCGCTTTTGTATACTGTTTTGGCGGTTTAACCTTTTTTATTACTGTCATTCAATTCCTATCTGGAATGTTTTTAACCATGTACTATGTACCTGACATTATTAATGCTCATGCCAGCGTGAAATATCTCACAAATGAAGTGGCCTTTGGGCAGATTGTAAGGGGTATGCATCACTGGGGAGCTAGCTTGGTGATTGTCATGATGTTTTTACATACCCTTCGCGTATTTTTCCAAGGTGCTTACAAGAAACCTCGTGAATTAAATTGGGTTGTTGGAATGTTAATTTTCTTTGTGATGTTAGGTCTTGGATTTACAGGTTACCTTCTCCCATGGGACAATAAGGCTTATTTTGCCACAAAGGTTGGCGTGGAAATTGCCGGCACAGTCCCTTTCATTGGGGAATTTATAAAAAGGCTTCTTGTTGGTGGTGATATAGTTGGTGCTCAAACATTAGCCCGTTTCTTTGCAATTCATGTATTCTTCTTGCCAGGTGCATTGATGGGCTTACTGGGAGCGCACTTTGTTATGATTCGCCGTCAGGGAATTTCAGGACCACTATAATAAATTAAATTCTCCATTAGATAAGGGGGGTAAAAGAAGCAATGGCTCATCATGATAAAGATATTGAGTATGTAGGTGACTCAAGGGTTCCTGCGAAGCGGGTGCCTAATATACCAAGAGATTATTCTGAATATCCAGGGAAAACTGAGCCTTTTTGGCCGAATTTCCTGTTGAAAGAGTGGATGGTCGCTGTCGTTGGTTTAATGGGCTTTCTCATCTTAACGGTGAGTGAAGAGCCGCCATTAGAAGCTAAGGCTGACCCGACGAATTCATCATATATTCCATTGCCAGACTGGTATTTCTTATTCTTATATCAATTTCTAAAGTATAAATATGTATCCGGAGATTATACGGTATTAGGAACTGTAGTTTTTCCAGGACTTTTCTTTGGTGCTCTTTTATTGGCTCCATGGCTCGATAGGGGCAAAGAGCGTCGGCCAAGCAAGCGTCCGGTTGCAACTGCGTTAATGCTCCTTGCGATTGTCTCTATATTTTATTTGTCTTGGGCTGCTATTGATGAACATGAAGCACAGCTGGAAGCTGCCGGTGGCTCAGGTAGTCCAAAAGCCGAGGTAATTGTGTCGGATGATCCCGGAGCACAAGTTTGGGCCAGCCAAGCTTCTTGTCAAAGTTGTCACGGGGCGGACATGTCGGGAAATCCGGCTGCAGGGATTCCAGCTTTAAAGGATGTGGGTTCACGTTTAAGTGCCGACGAGATTAAAGCAGTTATCACAGATGGACGGGGAGCCATGCCTGGAGGTTTATTCTCCGGTTCAGACGACGACTTGCAAAAGCTGTCCGACTTTTTAGCGAACCAGAAATAATCCGTTTTTAGTTCCATTTCAATAAAAAAAGCTGATTGCTTCTGCATTCAGCTTTTTTTTCGCCATGAAAAACGGTAAAATGGACATAAAATTTGTAAAAGTCAGGAGAATAGGGGATGCTTGTATGTGCATTTGGAATTGGTTAAAGGTTTCATTGATGAAGAAATGGTTTTTATGGACACTATTTATCATTAATTTTCTAGGAACCATCTATGGATTTATTTGGTATAAAAATCAATTGATTAACACTTCACCCGGATGGTTACGTTTCTTTGTTCCGGACAGTCCCACTGCGAGCGGCTTATTTACACTGGTCTTATTATTTTTCATCATAGGAAAGCACTTTCCTACTATTGAGGCCCTGGCAGCGGTTACCCAAGTGAAATACGGAATATGGGCTGTGGGGATTATACTGGCAGGAGCACTCATGGGGGATAACTTGGTCTTTACCGATTACATGCTCATGTTTTCCCATGGAGGAATGGCTATAGAAGCATTGCTTTATTCACCTTATTACCGGTTTAAAGGAATACATCTTCTGATTGCCTCAATATGGGTGTTGTGGAATGATGGAATGGATTATTTATTGGATATTCATCCATGGCTTCCCGGAATTATGGAACCCTTTGACCATATAGTCGGATGGGCAACTCTTATATTAAGTTTCTTTAGCATATGGATGATTTTTAGATTCGGAACTAAACATATATGATCAAATTCTGTTTTTAATCGCCGGCGCTTCTTCTTCCATTATTCTGGTATTAACTTATGTTGGATGGAGAAAATATAGAGGTGAAAAAACTCTCTTTCTTGACATTAAACATACAAGCAAATATAATTTTTGTTGTAAGGGGAGTAGCTGCCGAAGCGATTCGGTGACAAAGTCGTCAGTACGGTTGTTAACCCGGCTTTGTCTGACATTGTCAAGCAAGACCTTCATCACTCGTTGGTGAAGGTCTTTTTTACTAAATTTTAATATGTAAAAAAGGAGGAGTTCATTATGCCATTTTTCTTTTGGGACCCAACTATGATTATTGTATTACCTGCCTTAGCATTGGCGATTTACGCTCAATTCAAAGTCCGATCCGCTTACAACAAATATTCCGAGGTAGAATCTTCCTCATACCGAACAGGTGCTGAAATTGCACGAGCAATCTTGGACTCCAACGGATTATATGATGTTCGGGTGGAAGAAACTCCGGGAACATTAACAGATCATTATGATCCAAGGGATAAAACGGTTCGCCTTTCCAGTGGAAATTATTACGGGAGATCCTTGGCAGCCGCTGCCATTGCCGCTCACGAATGTGGTCATGCCTTACAGGATGCCCAGGATTATTCTTTCTTGCGTTTTCGTCACTCTCTATTTCCTGTTGCCAATATCGGTTCTATGGCGGCATTCCCATTATTTCTTGCCGGATTTTTCTTTGGTCCTAAGCTGATGCTGTTGGGAATCCTTTTATTCACCGCAGCCCTATTATTCCAGGTCGTCACTTTACCTGTAGAATTTAATGCAAGCTCTCGGGCCATGAGTCAGATGGTTTCCTTGGGAATCCTTCGTAATGTAGAGGAACGGGGAGCCAGAAAAGTATTAAATGCGGCTGCATTAACCTATGTAGCCGGCGCTTTGATGTCAGCCCTTGAATTGGTCCGTTTGTTGTTGATCTTCAACTCTCAAGAGGAGTAAGTCAACATTAGATTATTTAGATCATAACAAAACATCCATGACTCGAAGGGTCATGGATGTTTTGTTATGTCCATATGAAAAAAACATCTTATCCGCTTTTACCTTTCAATTGGCATCTTATTTCCGTCTAATGTAAATCCTTCGCCGAGGACATCATGGGCGTCACTTACAACGACAAAAGCATGGGGATCAATGGAATGTACAATGCTTTTCAGCCTCATTAATTCACCTCTGCTTATCACACAATAGAGAACTTCCCGATCCATTCCGGTATAACCGCCGCGGCCTTTGAGCATGGTGGCTCCTCTTTCCATTGAATGCAATATTTCTTCGGCAATTTCGGAGGCTGAGTCGGAAATAATCATGCAGGCTTTGGCAGCATAGGCTCCTTCTTGGACAAAATCAATCACCCTTGCCCCGACAAAGACAGCCACCAATGTATACATGGCCCTTTCTCTGTCCAAGTAGATAAGAGAAAGTGTAATTACGGCAAAATCAAAGAGGAACATGGTTCTCCCGATACTCCATCCCAAATATTTGTGCGCCAGCCGCGCGATAATATCAACGCCGCCAGTGGTGCCACCAAAACGGAAAACAATTCCCAGTCCAAATCCTACTGTTACTCCCGCATAAAGGGCGGCCAACAACAGATCATTGGGAATCGGATCTTGGAAACTGGAAAACAGCCAGAGGAATAAGGATACGGATAAGGTTCCAATGATAGTATAGATCATTGTAACCCTACCCAATATCTTCCAGCCGATAAAAAATAACGGCAGGTTAAGAATAAGATTTGAAATGGCCGGATCGAAGTTAAAAACGTATTTGAGCAAGAGGGTTATTCCGGTAAATCCCCCTTCAGCCAATTGATTAGCAATTGTAAAATAATTAATGCCGAATGAAAAGATAGCTGTACCTAGAAGAATGGCAAGGATGTTTTTTCCCTTTATTTTTTTTAAAATGTCCATATAACCCCTTCTTTCTATGTAACAAAAGTATTATATCGTTTGCATTTTGGCAAAATCAACCTTATGATGGTGGCAGAGGAGGGTGAAGGATGGAGAATAAAGAATTAACCATAAGGGAAATGCAGCAAGTGGTAGATCAATATATCACTCAATTTAAGGAAGGTTACTTTCCTCCCCTTGAACTAATGGCCAGAATGGCCGAAGAAGTAGGAGAATTAGCGAGGGAAGTTACCCATCAGTTTGGACACAAAAAAAAGAAACCGACAGAAGCGGAATCAAGCCTTTCTATGGAGCTTGCCGACTGTATGTTTATTATCGTCTGCTTTGCTAATTCCCTTCAAATAGATTTGGAGACGGCTTTTTATCAAATGATGGATAAGTATAATACGAGGGATGCAAATAGGTGGACAAGAATAGTGAGAGATCATTAATTGACTTGTACAGCGGTAAAATCTTTATTACAGTATAATTATTCTATAGATGCGGAACTAAACATCTACACGCTCGTAGCGAAATCTCTAGTTCCGCTGCAATAGGAGAATGAAACGAAGCAAATACTCTTATTACAAGGAGGTAAATATGTTGAATACAGTTCGTGTTGCTGTAACAGGTGCTCTGGGTAGAATGGGACAGGAAGTTGTGAAAATGGTGGTAAGAGATCCGGAACTAACGTTAGCTGCTGCCATCGATGCCAAGCATGTAGGTGAAGATATTGGTGAAATTTTAGGATTGGGGACCTTAGGTGTGAAAATTCAGGATCAATTGGAGATTGCCCTATTAGAATCAAAGGCAAAGGTTATGGTTGATTTTACCACTCCTCATGTCGTCAAAAGGAATATGGAGGTCGCCATTGCGTCAGGAGTTCATCCGGTTGTTGGGACGACAGGTCTTTCCCACGATGAATTATCCGAATTGGACAAACTGTGCAGAGAGAGTGGAATCAGTGCCTTGGTGGCACCAAACTTTGCGATAGGTGCGGTATTGATGATGAAATTCTCAGAAATGGCGGCCAAATACATGCCTCACGTAGAGATTATTGAGCTTCATCATGATCAGAAACTGGATGCTCCTTCAGGAACCGCGATCAAGACAGCAGAATTAATCAGGAAAGTCCGTAACGAGCTGAAACAGGGGCAACCAAATGAAAAGGAATTAATTGAAGGAAGCCGTGGAGGATATATGGACGGATTTCGTATACATAGTGTCCGACTCCCAGGACTTGTAGCCCATCAGGAAGTGATTTTTGGAAGTCTTGGACAAACCCTTACTATTAGGCATGATTCAATTCACAGGGAAGGATTTATGCCTGGGGTAAATCTGGCAATCAAAAAAGTAATGGAACTTCATGGGTTAGTGTACGGACTAGAAAATATTATGGATTGATAAGCAGGAGGAAGAATGATGAATATTGCCTTAATTGCCCATGATGAAAAAAAAATGGAACTGGTTCATTTCTCTATTGCCTATAAACATATTTTGGGAAAACACACCCTTTACGCAACCGGAACAACAGGCCTTCGTATAATGGAACAGACAGGATTAACGATTCATCGTTATTTGTCTGGCCCTTTGGGAGGTGACCAGCAAATTGGTGCGATGATTGCAGAGGATAGCATGGACTTGCTTATTTTTTTAAGGGATCCTTTGACTGCTCAACCCCATGAACCGGATATCCTTGCTCTTCTCAGACTTTGTGATGTGCACAGCATTCCGGTAGCTACGAATATTGCAACCGCTGAATTGTTAATCAAAGCTTTGGAGAGGGGAGAGTTCTCCTGGAGGGATGTGGTCCACAAGTATAAAGGGGAGGGAAGTCATAACCTTGAATAAGGAATTGGATATTTTGGCCTTCGGGGCTCATCCAGATGATGTGGAAATAGGAATGGGAGCAACTTTGGCCCATTATAGTGAAATGGGATGGAAGGTAGGGATTTGCGATCTCACTCGAGCAGAACTTTCATCCAATGGGACATTAGAAATTAGAGAAAGTGAGGCGAAGAAGGCGGCCGATCTTCTTGGAGTTAATACCCGATTACAACTTGGATTTCCGGACAGAGGCTTTTTTGTTCATCCGTCATTTATTTCGCAAATAGTGGAAATCATACGCTCTTATCGTCCCACTCATGTCTTTGCCCCTTTTTCCAAAGACAGACATCCTGATCATGTTGCTTGTCATTATTTGGTAAAAGAAGCTGTTTTTAATGCCGGATTAGCTAAATTTGAGGTAAATAATGATCTTCCCCCCTTTCGTCCGAAGAACATATTTTATTATTTGATTCACCAGATTGAAACTCCTGATCTGGTGATGGACGTGACCAATACCTTTCATAAAAAAAAGGCGGCTTTAGAAGCTTATCAAAGCCAATTTTTGAAGAAAATGGGCGAGGTTTCAACTCCGTTAAATAATGGGTATATAGAAAGGGTAGAAAGCAGAGACCGGTTATTTGGACATCAGGCAGGTGTCACTTATGGAGAAGGATTTTTCTATGAGAAACCTGTACTAATAAAAGGCTTATTTGAGTAGAAAAGGGTGCGACTCATGAATATCGGTATCACTTGTTATCCAACTTTGGGAGGTTCCGGAGTGGTAGCTACTGAGTTGGGGAAAATCCTGGCAGAACGGGGTCATTGCGTTCATTTTATAACATCAGGGATTCCTTTTCGCTTGGGGAAATTTTATCGAAATATTTATTACCATGAAGTAGAAGTAAACGATTACTCCGTCTTTCGATATCCACCATATGATTTAAGTTTGGCTAGTAAAATGGCCCAGGTTGCTCAAATGGTAGGGCTCGATCTTCTTCATGTTCACTATGCCGTACCCCATGCCATTTCCGCCATTTTGGCAAAACAAATGGTGGGAGATTCCCTTAAAGTGGTTACCACCCTTCACGGGACAGATATTACGGTACTTGGTTATGACCATAATTTAAGCAGCCTGATCCGCTTTGGCATTGAAAAAAGCGATGCGGTCACCGCCGTATCCAGGAGTTTAATACAAGAAACTAGAGATCTGTTACAAATAAATCGGGATATAGAATTGATCTATAACTTTGTAGACAAGAGATTATATTATAGGCGGGAGGCTGAAGATTTAAAACGGGAGTATGCTCCACATGGAGAGAAAATATTGATTCATATTTCTAATTTCAGGCCGGTCAAAAGGGTATCAGATGTTGTAAAAACATTTGAGATCGTGAGAAGGGAACACCTGGCCAAATTGGTCTTAATCGGCGAAGGCCCTGAACTTCCGAAAATTAGAGAGTTGGTTTATCAATTAAAGCTTGAAAATGATATCATCTTTTTAGGCAAGCAAGAGGATGTAAGTCAAGTCCTTTCTATGGCAGATATTCTTCTTTTGCCTTCGGAAAAAGAAAGTTTTGGATTAGTCGCCCTTGAAGCCATGGCTTGCGGGCTTCCTGTAATTGGAGCCAATGCCGGAGGATTGCCTGAAGTGATTGTTCATGAAAAAACAGGCTTCCTTGCTCCAGTAGGAAATGTACAATTAATGGCTAAATATGCTCTCATATTATTATCAGACGATAAACTGAGGGAGAAAATGGGAAATGCTTCCATCAACAGATGTTACCATTACTTTTGTCAGGATGATATCGTTGATCAGTATGAACAACTATATCATCGGCTCACTTTAAAAACTTAACCATTTGAATAAATGTCATGCTATTCCATTCTGCAAGAAAGGCGTTTTTGTGATGCATGAATCATATATGGAACAAAAGGCAAAAGAACTGATTATTCATTTACAAGAACATGGTTTTCAAGGTTATTTTGTGGGCGGTTGTGTTAGGGACAAATATCTTGGCAGAGAAATTCACGATATCGATATTGCAACCAATGCCAAGCCTCAAGAGATTGAAAATATTTTTCCAAAGACGATACCTACGGGGATCAGGCATGGAACAGTAACAGTCATTTGGGGAGATATTCCTTTTGAAGTTACCACTTTTCGCCAGGAGACAGAATACGAAAATTATAGAAAACCGAAAGAAGTTACTTTTGTTAGTCATATATATGCAGATCTTTCGCGCAGGGATTTTACAATGAATGCTATGGCATTAGACATTGATGGTAAATGGATAGATCCCTTTGAAGGTAGAAAGGATCTTGATGCAGGGATTATCCGAACGGTTGGGGAATCATATAAACGTTTTGAAGAAGATGCTCTTCGAATTCTGAGGGCAATTCGGTTTTCCTCTCAATTAGGTTTAAAGATTGAGGAGAAAACCTGGAAATCCATGATTTTTAGCAAAAAAAACATTACACAAATTTCCATAGAGCGCATTCGGGATGAATTGGTCAAGCTCTTGATGGGTGAGTACGTCAATCATGGCTTACTGCAGCTAAATGAGGGTTCGTTTTTTTCTTATTGGAAACTTTTGTTAAAAATGATTTCCAGCCCCCTTCGCCCATCACTATATCATCATTTTAAAACCTATACGCTGTTGGAAAGAATGGCCTGCTTGTCTATTTTAAGTTCCATGAGTGTTGAGGAAGTGAATCAGTTGGCGAGGGAACTAAAATTTCCTAATTTATGGCGTAAAGAATGGGTTGGAATTGTTACCAGCTATGAATATGTCAGAAACGGCAGAAGCTTTATTGAGGGATTATCTGCTGCAGGATTGAATCATATGAATACCGCCGTTAAATTATATGGGAATATCACAAACCATATTGATATTATTGACCAGTGGAATAGTTTCTTGAGCAAGAATCCAATTTGGACAACCTCCCAACTGGCCATTGACGGATCGGATCTTTTGTCACTGAGTGGAAGATCCTCCGGCCCTTGGATCGGAGAAATTTTGCACAAACTATTGGTTAAAGTGATGAATAAGGAGTTGAAGAATGAAAGATTACCGTTATTGGAACAAGCGGTCAGGTGGTTGAAGGAGGAAGGGAATGCGTGAAGAAATATTAAGATTGTTTAAAGAAGCTGATGGAGAGTTTCTCTCTGGGGAAAAGCTGAGCCAGCTGTTAAATTGTTCCCGTACGGCTGTCTGGAAACATATCGAGGAACTACGTAAGGAAGGATATCAGTTTGAAGCAGTTAAAAAATCTGGTTATCGGTTGGTTAAATCCCCGGATACCTTATTGGCAGAAGAAATAAAGGCAAACTTGAATACTTCTATGATTGGTAAGAAAGTGGCGTATTTTCACCAAGTAGATTCTACCCAGTTCAAAGCCCAGCATTTGGCAAAGGAAGGAGCGCCATCAGGAACTGTTGTAATTGCCGATGAACAATTAGGCGGAAAGGGAAGACTAGGCCGGGCATGGCAATCCCCGCCCGGCAGCGGGATATGGATGAGCCTAATTTTACGTCCGCCGATTTCTTTATTTCAAGCGCCGCAGTTTACCCTCCTTACCTCTGTTGCCGTGATTAAGGGAATCCGTAAAATTTATCCTATATTGGATCCGGTGATAAAATGGCCTAATGATATTTTGGTGAATCGAAAGAAGGTTTGCGGAATTTTAACTGAATTAAATGCGGAAGCAGACAAGATTAATTATCTCATCATTGGTATCGGAATAAATGTGAATCAGAAAGAGTCAGATTTCATTTCAGAAATTAAAGACAAGGCCACATCCTTATACATCACATCTGGACAGCGTATTTCTCGTTCTAAATTGGTACAAGCGATTTTGGAAAACTTTGAGCAATTGTATCATCTTTATCTGGAGATCGGGTTTTCTCCGATTAAAACCTTGTGGGAAACCAATGCCATTTCCATCGGGGAGTATATTGAAGCTCGAACAATTAATGGTTCACTCTTTGGCAAGGCCTTGGGAATTGATGATGAGGGTTATCTTCTCCTTCAGGATCGTGAAGAAAAGATTCATCGGATTTATTCTGCTGACATTGAAATTTAACCATTTAAAATGTGACAAATTTGTGATATATTTTTGACAAGGGTAGTATCCCATCAGGAACTACACCAGTCTAAAAGTGAGATATTTGAAGTGGAGCTTTTACTGATATTGACCAGATGTAAATTTCCGAAATTTGATAAAATGAATCTGCTCTGAGCCAATAATGGACCGAGACAGAAGGATAATGGAATCATTCAGAATAATTATGCCTTCTTCCCTCGGGAAGAAGGCATATTAAGTTTCCTTTATCGGATGGCTAAATGTCACTAAAACTGATGCCTCCATCATCGAAATTCCCAGATGTTATTGAGGGCACCGTTCTTTAGACTCGAAACGGACATGAATCACTTTTTGGACGAATTCGACTAGTGGACGTGTGAATCCCTAGTTCCACCTTGTAGTAGGGAGATTAGTGGTGTAAGTCCATCGATCAGAGCGGGACAGGAGGGGTATTATGGGAAAAAAAGGGGTAACAACAAGTACGCTGAAAAAAATGAAGATAGAAAAAAAACCAATTGTGATGGTTACTGCTTATGATTATCCGTCTGCTCTCTTATCGGAACAAGCGGGTGTTGACGTGATATTGGTGGGAGATTCTTTGGGCATGGTAGTGTTGGGATATGATTCCACCATTCCGGTTACCTTAGATGATATGGTTCACCATACCCGAGCTGTTTGTCGGGGAGCCCGAAATCCTTTGATCGTAAGCGACATGCCTTTTTTAAGCTATCATGGTACGATTGATAAGACCCTTCAAAACGCAGGAAGACTTTTGCAGGATGGAGGAGCAACGGCGATAAAAATGGAGGGGGGAAAAGACATCCTTCCCATGGTAGAAGCCTGTGTAAAGGCAGGAATTCCGGTGATGGGCCATATAGGTCTTACTCCTCAATCCATTAACCAATTGGGAGGCTATAAAGTACAGGGGAAAAATGAGGAAGAGGCAAAAAGGCTGATAGAGGATGCCTTGTTGTTAGAAGAAGCCGGTGTGTTTTCCGTTGTTTTGGAATGTGTCCCCTACCAATTGGCAAGAGAGATTTCAAACCAATTAATGATCCCAACCATAGGTATTGGAGCGGGTCCCTATTGTGATGGACAGGTATTGGTGTTTCACGATATTTTGCAATATGGAAGCAATTTATCTCCGAAATTTGTCAAGCCCTATGCATCTGTTGGTGAACAAGTGAAGGGAGCTATCGAATTATATGCAAAAGAGGTGCGGGAAAGAAAATTCCCTGAATTGACGCATTCTTTTTCAGCTGACTATGGAACAAACGACAAAATGGGAACAAAGGACGTAGCATTATACGGAGGAAACCAAAAATGAAGATCGTTCATGATATTAAGAGTTTGAGGGAATTTCTTCAGGACAAAAAAAATATCGGACTTGTTCCCACCATGGGTTATTTACATGAGGGACATCTCAGCTTGGTGAATGAAGCAAAAAAAATATCCGAGCATGTCGTCATGAGTATTTTTGTGAATCCTCTTCAATTTGGACCTAATGAAGATTTTGACCGATATCCCCGTGACTTTGACCGGGATTGCCAGATGGCTCAAGATGCAGGAGCGGATGTTGTTTTTGCCCCTTCTGTCAGTGAGATGTACCCTGACAAATCCTTTACCACGGTCCACGTTTCGTCGGTAACTGAAAGATTATGCGGGGCTTCCCGGCCCGGTCATTTCGATGGAGTAGCTACGGTAGTGTCCAAATTATTTCACATCGTTCAGCCTACCTACGCTTTTTTTGGCTTGAAAGATGCACAGCAGGTTGCCGTTATTCAGCAGATGGTCAATGATTTGAATTTTCCCGTCAAGATTATCCCTTGTCCCATTATCCGGGAAAAGGACGGGTTGGCATTGAGTTCTCGAAATGTCTATCTTTCTCCCGAAGAAAGGGAACAAGCTCTTGTATTATCGCAAAGCTTAAAGGAAGCAAGGAGGTTCATAGAGGAGGGAGAAAGGGATATAAGGGCTGTCATAAATCATATCCGATCTTTAATTGGATCGAAACCACTGGCTGAGATTGAATATGTAGAAGTCCTCAGCTATCCCTCTCTCCAAACGTTAAAGCGATTGGAAGGAAGATTTATTATTGCCTTGGCGGTAAAATTTGGAAAGACCAGATTGATCGATAATCTGATCATGTCTTTACAGGAGGTGTCGTGATGTTTAGAACCATGATGAAATCAAAAATACACCGTGCCACCGTTACAGAAGCAAATCTTCATTATGTAGGCAGCATTACGATTGATGAAGAGATTATGGATGCTGTAGACATATTACCCAATGAGAAGGTTCAAGTGGTGAATAATAATAATGGGGCGCGGCTGGAAACTTATGTAATCCCAGGACCAAGGGGATCAGGTGTTGTTTGTTTGAATGGAGCGGCTGCCAGATTGGTTCAACCTGGGGATACGGTTATTATTATCTCCTATTGCATGCTTTCAAGTGAAGAAGCCAAGAGGCACCAACCTCGGATTGCCATTATGGGAGAAAAAAATCAAATTGAGGAACTGATGGGTATAGAGCTTCATGGTCAAATCCGTTAGTTTGTATAACTGAGTAGAGAATGAGTTACAATGAGGGTAAATGAGAATTGGATTGTAGGTGGTAGCTTGTTGGTCCAACATCTATTTAATACCCTCTTTGACGCCATTGAAGAAATTAACCAAAAAATAAATTCCTCTTCCAGCAACGAAAAGAAGGAGTTAAGTGAAAAACTTCAATCCCTTCGTCTTCTAAGTGATGAAATACTCGATAAATGGCTATTATTAGAAGAAAAAATAGGGAATGTTCAGGAAAAAATTGTTCCTGCTGCACAACCTATCCATGAACCATCTGATAAAGTTTTGGATATAAATTGGAATTTACTCCCCTCTTTTTCTGAAAATATTCCGTATCGAAAGGGACTGGGTTACTTTCAGCTATTCATGTATGAAGACGCAATTAAGTATCTGGAAGAAGTGGTTCAGGATTGGCCAGAATTAGAACTGGCTAGATTGTATTTGGCCTATAGCTATTTACTTATTGAGCAAACAGTAGAAGCTTTGCGACATTTCACAATATTGCATCAAACCTCAAATGATGAGAAAATACAAGGTTTTACCCATAATGCACTGGGCTGTATATACGGACAAAAACAACAATTTGAAGAAGCATTATTTCATTTTTCCAAGGCTGAAGAGATTCTGAATAACAATGCGGAGTCCTTGTATAACAAAGCCCTCACGTTATTTTTGATGAGAGAATATGATCCGGCCCTAAGGGAAGTTGATCAGTTTATCCAAATTTGTCCGGAAGACCTTGGAGGATACATGCTTCTCATCTCCATTCATGAAGCTTTGGGTCAGCATAAATATGTGAATGGATTATGGAATCAATTATTAAAGGAAATTTGTGATCCATATCTATTAAAAAGAGCCATATTATATTTTTCCGACAAGAAAAATTATCAACTGGCTTCTTTTTTGTCTCAAAAGTGGGTGGAAATTGATCCGGGTAATCCAACGGCGCATCATTATTTGGGCTGGCATGCATGGTTATTGGGAAATAAAGAAACAGGTGTTTTAATCATGAAGAAAGCAATCAGTTTAAATCCAAGAGATGAAGATATTCTTTTTTCATATGGATGGATTTTATTTCAAATGAACGATTTTCATCATGCGATGAAGGTAATGGAGAAATTGATCAATCTTCAACCAAACCTTTCCTTGGCTTTTGCTGCAAAAATTATGATTTACCTGAAAATGGGTCTCCTGAAGGAGGCGGAAGAGTTCATTCATTCACTATCAGATCAAACATTAGAATCCCACCCACTGGTTTTACTGCAATATGGGAAGATTAAACTTCAGCAGGGATTCCTTGAAGATGCCCTGCAGCTCTTTTCAGATACAGTGCAGAAAGACCCGAATATAAGGGAAGGATATCTTTTCAAGGGATACTGTTATTATCAAATGAAGCGCTTTTCAGAGGCGATACAGGAATGGGAGAAATTAATGACGATGGGATAGAAAAATCCCATCGTTTTTTTTCGCTTATATCATATGGTATTATCAGAGCACATCTTATGAAAGGATGAAAAGGCTTGAAAAAAATAATATTTGGAAATATTTTAATTCTTGTCATATTCTTATTGGCAGGACGCGGAAATATAGATTCCCACTTACCCACTGTATCAGCGGTAAAAGAGAATCAAGAACAGATCCCCTTTGGGGAAATGAAAGTAACTTTTCTCGATGTGGGGAGAGGAGAAGCGACTCTGGTTCAAATGGATGATGGATTCACGATGCTGATTGATACTGGTACTAAAGGCTATGAAAATCAACTTATCGAGGAATTGATCAGAAATCGTGTAAGTGAAATAGACATATTGATTGCGACAAACGATTCAGAGGAGTATACTGGAAATATCGTTGTATTATTAAAAAAGTGGCCAATCAAGAAAATCATGTATGCTGAACTGTTTAAAAAAGATATCATGGGAAAAATTGGTTTTACCCCAGAAATTGAAAAGAAAGCTTTATTTGCAGAGGATATCATAAACATTGCCAATAACGTGAAAATAAAAATCTTAAGTCCGGATGAACCGTATTCCAATAATCCCCAAGGAAATTCCCTGGTATTTCAACTGATTCATGGAGAAGTATCAATTCTTTTTACAAGTGGTATTGATGAAGATACGGAAAAAAAATTGGTAGAAAAGTATGATCTTAAGTCAAGTATACTAAAAGTTTCTGATATGGGTAGTATTCAATCCTCTACCCCTGAATTTTTGCAGGAAGTGGATGCCTTTATGGCCGTTGTTTTTCCCGCGGTAGAAACGTTTGAAAGAAATGAAGAAGTCTTGGAACGTTTAAACGAATCATGGATGGATGTTTACCAAATTTCCAGAGATGGGTCCGTTTCCATTATTAGTGACGGAAAGGATTATATTGTTGAAAAGAAGGAAAATTCAAATTAGTTATCGTATTCTTTAGATGTGGAACTAAACTTACATGACCCTACGGGTCACAAATTGATATGAAAATGTTATTTTCATATCAAAGATTCACACGTCCGCTAGTCGAGTTCGAGCAAGAAGTGATTCAGGTCCGCTTTAAGTCTAATGAACGGAGCCCTCAAAAACATCTGGGTATTTCAAAGGTGGAGTCAGTTTGAGGGCTAGGTTCCGTTCTTTAGCCTTGCAGCTTCGTACGAACTCGAAGGCAGTCCTTAGTGAATTCTTTGATATGAAAATACCTTTTCATATCAATTTGTGACCCTGCGGGTCATGTATGTTTAGTTCCGTCTATATAGAAAAATAGGGATTAGAAAAATGTGGCTGGGAAGGGGTTTTTTCATGAAAACAGTCAATATATCTGAGGCGGTCATTCGCCGTCTGCCCATTTACTTGCGATTTCTTGTCCATTTGCAAAATATGGGGATTAAAACCGTTTCATCTCAGGAATTGGGGCAAAAATTAGACATTAATCCGGCTCAAATCAGAAAGGACTTGGCTTATTTTGGCGAATTCGGAAGGAAAGGAATTGGTTACGAGGTTCAGTATCTCATAGAGAAAATCAAGCAGATTTTAAAATTGGACCAGATCATTAATGTATGCTTGGTAGGTGCTGGCCATTTAGGACATGCATTAAGTAATTATAATGTTTATCAGAAGGATAATATGAAAATTGTCGCCATTTTTGATGCAGATCCCCAAAAAATAGGAACGAAAATTGCTGGGTTGACCATTCTTCCTGTAGAAGCCATACCTGAAACCGTGAAGGAGAAAAAAATCCGCGTCGGGATCATTGCAGTCCCTGCTCCCGAGGCCCAAAAAGTAGCAGAAATACTTGTTGAAGCGGGGATTGAAGGAATCCTTAATTTTGCCCCGGTCAGTTTGAGAAACACTGGAAAAGTCCGGATCCATCATGCTGATTTTACGACCGAGCTTCACAGCTTGGCCTATTATCTGGAATAATTTCAATCCCAAAAGACCTTTTTGGAAAGTTACTCTTTCCAGAAAGGTTTTTTATTTCGGCTAAGAAATCATAATTTCCCTAATTTGTGACAAAAATAAAGGAAACTCTAGTCCTCAAATTGCTTCCATCATCGAAATACCCGGATATTTTTGAGGGCTCTTTGATTTGAAAATGATATCAACTTGTGATCCTTTGGGTCATGAATGTTTAGTTCCATCGGTAGTTTTGGTGCCGGTTAGACATCGTATATAAAAACGGGGTGAAAAAGATGCATACCATGTGGAAAGGTTCGATTAGTTTCGGATTGGTGAACATTCCGGTAAAAATGTTTGCCGCCACCGAAGATAAGGATATCAAATTTCGGTATCTGCATAAGAAATGTAAGACTCCAATCAAATATGTAAGAACCTGTTCGACATGCGACCGGGAAGTGGGGTGGGATGAGATTATCAAAGGGTACGAATATGAACCCGGTCGCTTTATCATCATTGAAGAGGAAGAGTTGGAAGCGATCGCCCCTGAAACGAAGAGGACTGTGGAAATCCTTGATTTTGTTAATCTGGAAGAGATTGATCCAATATACTTTGACAAATCTTATTACCTTTCTCCCAATGAAACAGGCGACAAAGCTTATGCCCTCTTGCGAAAGGCGATGAATGAAACAGGAAAGATTGGAGTGGCCAAAATCACGATCAGAAATCGGGAAAGTTTGGCTGTTATCAGAACGCTGGAAAACTGTATAGTGTTGGAAACTATCTATTACCCCGATGAGGTAAGGGGCATTGCCCAACTTCCCGCTCTGCCCGATGAAACCAAGCTGAACGAAAATGAATTGAAGATGGCTATTCAGTTAATTGAAAACTTGGCAGCTCCTTTTGATCCAACAAGATATAAGGATAAGTACAGGGAAAGCCTGCAAGAATTGATTCAAAAGAAAATGGAAGGGGAAGAAATAGTAGCAGCCCCTGTTGCACCTAGAAGAAATGTCATTGATCTTATGGACGCTCTTCAAGCCAGTCTAGAAGCCACCAAACCTGCAAAGAAAAAGAAAGCTGGGGGTCCAAGAAGAAAAGCAGCCAAAGAGAAAGCAACCATATGAAAGAAGATATTAAGCCAATCATACCTTTTGAGCCCAAGAGGTCAGATCATGTACCTCAAGGAAACCAATGGATTGCCCAAGTGAAGTGGGATGGAGTTCGTGTAATTGCTTATGATGACGGCAAGAAAGTACGGCTCTTTAATCGAAAAAAAGCAGAACGAACCTTTCACTATCCCGAATTAACGGATATCAAATCCTATTGTACAGCTCAGACTATTATTCTAGACGGGGAAGTCATTGCCTTAGGGTTAGACGGGAAACCGTCTTTTCATGAGGTGATGAGGCGGGATGGTATCCGGCGGATGGAACGGGTAGAGCAGGTCAGGAAGCTGGTGCCTGTCACTTATATGATCTTTGATGTGGTTTATTATAACGGAAAATGGGTAAATGACCGCCCATTGAAAGATAGGATGGAAATCCTTGCAAAATCGATTGTTCCCAATGATCACGTTCAGCTGGTATCCTCCCACTCTGATGGTCAAACGTTGTTCGACGTCGTGAAAGAGCATAAAATGGAAGGGATTGTAACTAAGGATTTGGACAGCACGTATTTGATCGGCGGAAAAGACCAGCGATGGCAGAAAATAAAGAACTATAGGGAGCTGATTGCCGTTGTCGGAGGGGCAACCCTTCGGGAAGGATGTGTAAACGCAGTATTACTTGGACTATATGACGAAAAAGGCCAGCTGTGGTATATCGGACATGCCGGTACCGGAAAGTTGAAAAGGTCGGAATGGTGTGAGTTAACCGAAAGGGTAAAACCACTGATTATAAAAGAACGGCCATTTGCAAACAGGCCTGAAAGGTTGAAGGAGACTGTTTGGGTTAAACCGGATATGACAGCCAAGATACAATTTTCCGAATGGACGAGAGGGCGCACTCTCAGACAGCCAATCATACAGGCTTTTGTAGATATTCATCCGGAGACCTGCATTTTTCAATCACAGGATTGGCGGTGATCCCACATGGAACAAAAAGTAATGGTAGAAGGGAAAGAATTAACCCTGACCAATTTAAATAAAGCGCTTTGGAGGGAAGAAGGGATAACCAAGGCGGATATGATCCGATATTATACACTTGTTGCCCCTTTCATCCTTCCTTATATAAAAAACCGGCACTTGACCACGATTCGCTTTCCGGACGGAATTGAAGGGAAAAGCTTTTATCAGAAGAACATTCCTAATCATGCTCCTTCCTGGATTGAAACCAATCAGGAAGGGGGAGTAAATTACATCCTGGCTAATGACCTTCCAACGATGGTATGGCTTGCCAATCAGGCCTGTATTGAACTTCACGTGTCTTTTAACCGGGTTGGTGAAGATTATCCAACAGAATTAGTGATTGATATCGACCCTTCTGTTGAAGATTTTTCAAAGGTAGTTGAAGTCGCTTTTTTGATGAAAGATGTGCTGGATCAATTAAAATTGGAAAGTATTATTAAAACATCAGGGGCTACTGGGGTGCAAATCTATATTCCGATCAAAAAGGGATACAGTTATGAACAGACGAGAAAAGTAGGAAACTTTTTAGCCAAGTATTTGACAGAACAGCACCCAAAATTAATCACCATCGAAAGATGGGTCAAAAATCGGGGAGATAAGGTATATATTGATTACCTTCAACACTGGCGGGGAAAAACTCTTCCTGCCCCTTATTCTTTGAGGGCAAGAAAAAGGGCTCCGGTCTCCACCCCTTTAACCTGGGAAGAATTAAAAGAATTGAAAGATCCAACTGTATACAACATGGATTCTGTGTTCAAAAGGTTGGAAAAGAGACTCAATCCCTTTGACAGGATCATCAGTCAACATAGCCGGCAATCACTGGATCATGTTTTGGAAATTCTTGACGAGAATGTGTTTGTTTGAAAGAATGGGGATGTGGATATTAAAAATAAGGATATTAAGATTGAAGAAACGGAGGAGAATAGATGAGGCTACTGATTAAAGGGGTAACGATCGTCACCATGAATCATCAAAATGAAATTATTAAAAACGGAGCAATGCTCGTTGAAGATGGAATCATTACTTATGTGGGATCTGAAAGTGGATTAACAGTAGATCAATTGAACGAGGCAAATATAATCAAGAATGAGAGCAGCAAGGTGATGCTACCTGGGTTAATTAATACCCATGGACATGCTGCCATGTCATTGTTAAGGGGTTATGCCGACGATTTGCCTTTACAGGAATGGCTTCAAGAAAAAATGTGGCCCATGGAAGGACAATTTACTTCGGATCATGTAAAATGGGGAGCTCAACTTGCCATGGTGGAAATGTTAAAATCAGGAACCACTTGTTTTGTTGACATGTATGATCATATGGATCAGGTGGCAGAGGGGGTGGAATTATCCGGAATGAGGGCCGTATTAACCCGAGGAGTCATCGGTCTCTGTTCTGAAGAAGAGAGGCAGAGAAAGCTTCAAGAAGCCTTCGATTTTGCAAGAAATTGGCATGGACAAGCGGGCGGAAGAATTACTGCAATGATGTCCCCCCATTCATCGTATACTTGTTCACCGGAATATATCCTGCAGATTATGAACAAAGCTGCCGATCTTCACCTGCCGGTCCATATACATATGTCTGAAACGATGAGGGAAGTAGAGCAAAATGTGAAGGAATATGGGAAGCGCCCGGTACAGCATTTATTGGATTTGGGCGTTTTTTCTCATCCTGTTCTTGTCGCTCATGCTGTCCACATCAATGAAGAAGAAATGACGATCATGGCAGAAAATAACGTGCATGTTTCCCATAATCCGGGCAGTAATTTAAAGTTGGGCAGTGGAATTGCTCCCGTTCCCCGAATGCTTGAAAAGGGAATTTCCGTATCCCTTGGTACCGACAGTGCTGCCAGCAACAACAACCTGGATCTTTTTGAGGAGATTCGATTGGCCGCCCTTATTCACAAAGGTGTATCCCACGATCCCACTGTGATCCCAGCATCGGTAGCGTTAAAAATGGGGACCATCTATGGTGCAGAGTCCATATTTATACAGGATATCGGCAGTCTTGAAGTGGGAAAAAAGGCTGATTTTATTCTTTTGGATACAAAACAGGCCCATTTTCATCCTGAACATGATATTATCTCCCAATTGGTTTATTCGGCATCAGGTCAGGATGTCACCGATGTTTATGTTGAAGGAAAACAGGTGGTAAATCATGGACAATGTCTCTATCTTGATGAAGAAAGAATAATTTATGAGGTAAACCGTCTGGTTTCAAAGATGAACTAACGCGAACAGGACCCCCGCTAAAGAAGCGGGGGTTCAATTTTCGTTGTATTGCTAACACTCCCGTTTCAATATGCGGAAGTTCAAGCACTACATTTTTGAAGTAAGTGCGAATATAGGGGTGTATAGGTTGGGCGTATTTAAAAAATACTAACTGTAAGGAATAGTATGTTGTGGTAAAGGGATCAACCGATATGTTTCTTTTTGATCCAGTTGTTGACGATAGGGAGAATCAAGGGACACCCAGGATGGAACCTGTTCTTGATGAAGGAGACGGACAATGGGTTCAGGAATTTGGGTTCTATGAGATTTCACGCCCCCACCTCCTTTGGCGTGGTAACCATAGTATTTCCGGCGATGTTCAGCATATGAGTAGCATTTTTTTGTTTTCCAGTCAGGAATAATGAAGAATGGATAATCGTACACTGGTAAGGAGTAGGGGGTGGGGAAAATGATCAGTCAACTGATTCAAATGCTTTTTTTTGTTTTAATCATCATATTTCTCCCAAGCGGTTGTTCCATTCAAAATAATTCTTCCCATGACTCGGTTATTCAGATCCGAATTACCCCGAAACAGCAATTGGAAAAGATTTTGCTAAAATTTGAGGAAAAACATCATTATTCTTTTGAGATGAAGGTGTTTGAGAACATCAATCAAGGAACAGCGTCCCTTCAATTTATTGGAAGAGTCACGGACAACGGATGGATTCTTACCGGAAATGTGGGAGAAGATGAGGTTGAAATAAAGAATGATGTTTCAGATGGAACAGGAAATATTTCTGTAATAAAAAATGGCGAGGAATTGGAAGGGATTGATAAAGATCGTTTTTGGTTGTGGATTCCCGAAAACCATCTGAAACTAATGAGTGATAATGGCGGTCAAATCTCTGAGGGCCCAGGCATTAGTGTTAATGGTTCTCCTCAGCAGATGATCACAGTAAATATTCCATTGAACAACCTGAAAGAAGAAATCTCTTTATTTACGGGTTCAGAACCTGCGGTAAAAAATTCTCTTCCTTTGGTATCTGAAGAATTCACCATCCAGTATAAGATATGGTATGATAAAAATTATGATATCAATCAACTTCATTTGGTTCTGTTATCCAACAGTTCCCAGGGTGTTGAAGTGGAATCCATTCTTTATCAATTTAAGGAGTATACTGAAGTTTTATGAAAAAATGGCTGTGGATCGTGATAGCTATCCTGTTTATGATACCCGGATATATTAGTTATGATCTCTATTCATCATTAAAAGAACAAAAAACGTCCCTTCCAAGGGAAGTTCTGCAATTAATCAAGGATAAAACCGTATTGACTGAAGTGACCTATGTTGATTTTTACTATGGATCAGAAGCATATTGGGTGATTAAAGGAAATGATCAAAAAAAACAGCCCGTCTATGTTTGGGTGAGAGAGGATTTGAACAGTTATTATGTGGAATACGCTTCTCGGGGTCGTTCCGAGGAGGAACTCAGGCGCCAGGTTGCTGCGGTAAATCCTGAAGGAGTTTTAGTTCATTTGGTTCCTGCCCGGGAAGGGAAAAAAGTATATTGGGAGGCAAAGGTAAAAAATAAAAATGGTGACTTTATATATTATCTTTATGATTTTTATTCGGGAGAGCTTTGGAAATCATATCTCCTAAAAAATAGGACCTAAACGACGGGTCTTATTTTTTTTCCTTCATTTACATTGGGAAATAAGTATATCATTTGTGATATACTAGTTGATGTATTAATAATATATATTCGCATCAGGAAGGGGGAGCGCAATGAAACTAAAGCCTCTCATGATTGTTCTTTCTTTTGTTATATCGACCGGGTTTTTATTTGGCGGGTGGCTTATCTATAAAAATGTTCTGATTGAAGAACCCTTAAAAAATTGGATCAATCAACAAAAAGAAGTACGATTCATTGATATGGAAATCAAACCCAATCATGCATCCGTTACGATCGCTATTGATCCTTCCACGAAATCCGTGAGAGAACTGTATAAAATGGTAGAAAATAAATTAAAAGACATAACCCGTTCAAGGGAAATCGATATTATCCTGAAAGAGGATGAGAGTAATCCATTAACAACATTATGGTATTCCCAATCTTTTCTTATGAAAGAAGCCCTTTCTCAAAGAACATATAGCCAAATACCTTTCCTAATAGAAAATTGGAAGGAGAATCAATATATTGACAAGGGAGAAGCAGAATTGGATGAAGAGAATGTATATCTCTTTTTGCAAAAGGGAAAGCATACTTTGGTGAAAGTTATTCCCCTTGATGAGGAGGTGAAGGGGAATGGGTAAAGAATGGATTTTAGGTATATTGATTTCTTTCATCATTTTTTTGTTTTACCTGGGTGTTCAAGTCGGTCCGATTTTGATTATTGGGATCGTACTCAGTGTTGTACTGTTTTTCGCTTTAAAAGGAAAATCCGTTGGTTTTGGCAAGGGAAAATATGCAGAAAAAGGAAAGGTTTCCTCAGGATTGTCCTTCGATGATATTGGTGGCCAAAACCATGCCAAGGAAGAATTGATGGAAGCCCTGGATTTTCTTCTCAATCCCGAGAGGATCAAATCCTTTGGAATTCGGCCCATCAAAGGAATATTATTAACCGGACCTCCTGGAACAGGGAAAACGCTATTGGCTAAAGCGGCTGCAAACTATACCAATTCGGCTTTCGTCAGCACATCTGGCAGTGAGTTTGTGGAGATGTATGTGGGTGTGGGAGCCAGCCGGATCAGGCAGCTGTTTCAAGACGTAAAGGAAATGGCCCAAAAAAACGGTCAGGATAGCGGAATTATATTTATTGATGAGATCGATGTATTAGGAGGAAAACGGGAAGGTTCAACCCACCGCGAATATGACCAGACATTAAATCAGCTCCTGACGGAAATGGATGGAATGTCTACTTCAGAGAATCCGAGAATACTCATAATGGCAGCTACAAACAGGATAGACATGCTTGATCCCGCCTTGATTCGTCCGGGACGTTTTGACCGACAGATTTCTGTGGGCATTCCTGACAGAAAGGGCAGGGAACAAATCCTGCAGATTCATTTGAAAAATAAACCATTGGCTAAGGATGTCTCAATCGAAAAATTAAGCAAGCAAACATTTGGTTTTTCTGGAGCCCAACTGGAAAGTTTGACCAATGAAGCAGCCATTTATGCCATGCGTGAAGGATCCAGCGAAATCGAGAGCAAACATTTTAATAAATCGATAGATAAGGTTCTATTGGGCGAGAAAATTGACCGTGAAACTTCCGAGGAGGAGAAAAGAAGGGTGGCCATTCATGAATTGGGACATGCATTTGTAACCGAACGGTTGATTCCGGGTTCTGTTTCGCAGATTGCTTTGACTCCAAGAAGTCAGGCTCTTGGTTATGTCAGACAAAATCCTCCAAAGGAGCAGTATTTGTATACCAAGGAAGATCTGGAGTTTCAAATTATGATTGCTTTAGCTGGAACGGCGGCAGAGGAAGTGTTTTTTCGAACCAGAAGTACAGGTGCGAGCAATGATTTGGAAAAGGCAAATTATTATTGCCAGCAGTTAATTGCTACAGGGCTGTCATCCCTTGGCTTTATTCATCCTCAGTTTATCCCAAAAGATAAAATCAATGAAGAAACCAACAGAATGATGCAGGTTCTCTTTGAGAGAGTGAAGAAAATGATTGAGGAGGATAAAGAACTTTTTGAATATTTCCTTGAAATTCTCTTACAGGAAGAATGGATGAGCGGCGATGAGATGAGGGAGAGATTAAGCATTAGACTGACTAGTTAAAAGTTTGGGAAAATTGATTCCCAAACTTTTTTTGTACTTTTTATGACATTATTTAAGAATGGAAGAGAAACGCTATACATAAAAAATTCTTTATGTTAATTTAAAGTATGTTATAAGAGAAACTTAGCGGAATTAATTCCGGTCATATCGATTTAATATTGGGAGGGCTATCTAAAAATGGGTGTGAAAAAAGTAGGTGTTATTGGAGCCGGAACCATGGGTCAGGGAATTTCCGAAATGCTGGCTGAACATGGCATTGATGTGCTTCTGATAGATAAAACGACAAGGGATTTAGAGCATGCCCGCAGGAATATTGAAATCTCTTTAGACAGACAATTGGAGAAATGGGCAATCACTGAAGCAGAGAAAAAAGTCATTATGTCTAAAATTCAATTCACATTAGATATCCATTTGCTGCGTGAAGCGGATTTAGTCATTGAATCCATCATTGAAGACTTGGAAGCGAAGAAACGCGTGTTTAAACAGTTGGATGAAGTGTGCAGCAAAAATACGATTCTTGCCAGCAATACCTCTACGTTAAGCTTGACAGAAATTGCCGCAGCCACCAGCCGCCCGGATAAGGTGATCGGTCTTCATTTTTTACATCCAGTGGCTAAAATAGATTTGGTTGAAATGATCCGGGGGTTAAAAACCTCTGATGAAACGGTTGCCTTTGCCAAAAGATTCGTGAATCAAATCAACAAGGAAGGAATACAGGTTTATGAATCTCCCGGCTTTGTTACAACAAGACTCATTGTAACATTAATCAATGAGGCCCTGCATACCTTGATGGAGGGTGTAGCCAGTGCTGAGGATATCGATAAGGCCATGAAGATCGGATATGATTTCCATTATGGTCCTCTGGAAATGGCTGACCGGTTTGGTTTAGATTCCGTATTGGCATCGATGGAGCGGCTATTCAGAGACTATGGGGATTTGAAATATCGCCCATCACCGCTTTTACGCAAGATGGTTCGTGCCAACCACTTGGGGGTGAAGACGGGTGAAGGCTTCTTCAAATATGACGAAAACGGAGAAAGAATTGTTGAGAGAAGTGAGGAGAAACAATGAAGGTATTAGTGATTAATTGCGGAAGTTCGTCTTTAAAGTACCAGTTGTTTGAAATGAAGAATGAAACTGTATTAGCGAAGGGGGGGGTGGAACGGATCGGAATGGAGACTGCTATTCTCACCCACCGTCCCCATGGCAAAGAAGAAGTAAAAAAAGTGGCCGAAATTTTGGAACATACAGAGGCGATCCGTCAGGTATTGCAAATTCTGGTTGACCCAAAGTATGGGGTACTTCAATCCATCAAAGAGCTGAATGCTATCGGTCATCGTGTGGTGCATGGGGGAGAAACTTTTTCAGATTCTGTTCTGATCACTGATGATGTCAAACAGGCAATCAGAGGATGCTTTGAGCTTGCTCCTTTACACAATCCGCCTAATCTAAAAGGGATTTTGGCAGCAGAAGATATTTTACCGAATGTACCTCAGGTAGCCGTTTTTGATACTGCATTCCATCAGACTATGCCAAAGACAAGCTATCTTTATGCTCTTCCAAAGGCTTTATACCGCAGACACAAAGTCCGCCGCTATGGATTTCATGGAACTTCTCATAAATACGTATCTGAACGATTGCAGGAATTGATGGGAGTTCCCCTTGAAGAATTGAAAGTGATTTCCTGTCATATAGGGAATGGAGCTAGTATTACTGCCATAAAAAATGGTAAATCTATGGATACCAGTATGGGAATGACCCCATTAGAAGGATTGATTATGGGCACCAGGAGTGGTGATATAGACCCTGCCATTGTTCCATTTACCATGGCAAAAGAGGATCTGACCATTGGTGAGGTAAGCTCCATGCTAAACAAACACAGCGGTCTATACGGTATTTCGGGCATCAGTTCTGATATGAGGGAGATTGAGCAGGCTATGTTTGACGGAAATGAGCGAGCCAAACTTGCCTTTGACATGTATATTTATCGAATTGTGAAATATGTTGGTGCTTATACTGCAGCCATGAATGGCTTAGATGCTCTTATTTTTACCGCAGGGGTTGGAGAAAATTCAGTTCTGGTTCGGAAAAAGGTTTGTGAGTCTCTCAACTATTTGGGAGTTGAGTTGGATGACGAAAAAAACGGTGCACATGACAAAAAGGAACGGATGATTAGTGGTGATAATTCAAAGGTAAAGGTGTTTGTGATTCCCACCAATGAAGAATTGATGATTGCCAGAGATACCGTTCGTATAGCAAAACTAAAAAAATAATGTATAATAATGGGGATATTGAATCACAACGTTTGAATGAATCGATGGGAGGAAAATGGCATGGAATTGGCAAATCGAGTCGCAGCGTTAACACCATCAACGACTCTAGCGATTACGGCAAAAGCAAAAGAATTAAGATCACAGGGATTTGATGTGGTTGGTTTGGGAGCGGGGGAGCCTGATTTTAACACACCGGAACATGTTATTGAAGCGGCTTATCAGGCGATGAAAGAGGGGCAAACCAAATATACACCCGCTTCAGGGATTTTGGAACTGAGAAAAGCGATCTGTGACAAATTGTTAAAGGATAACCAACTCTCCTATACACCTGATCAAATCTCCGTAGGGGCGGGGGCAAAGCATGTCTTATACAATATTTTTCAAGTCATTGTGAATCCTGGGGATGAAGTAATCGTGCCTGCCCCATATTGGGTCAGCTATCCGGAAATGGTGAAGTTGGCCGGTGGAAAACCGATCATTGTAACTGCCACAGAAAAAAATGAATTTAAGCTTACACCTATTCAGGTAAAAGAAGCTATCACCGAAAGAACCAAGGCAATAATTATTAACTCACCCAGCAATCCAACCGGTAGCATCTATTCTGCAGAAGAATTAAAAGCGATTGCCGAAGTATGTATTCAGCATGGAGTACTGATGATTTCTGACGAAATCTATGAGAAGCTGATCTATGATGGCGTTTCTCATGTGAGTATTGCCAGCCTAGGTGAAGAGGAGTATAAACATACCATTGTTGTAAACGGGGTATCAAAACCTTATTCCATGACCGGTTGGCGCATTGGATATGCAGCAGGTCCAACTGTTCTGATTAAAGCAATGAATAATTTGATCAGTCACAGCACTTCAAACGCCACTACTTTTGCCCAATATGGTGCTTTAGCCGCATTAACAGGGACACAAGAGCCTTTGGAAACCATGAGAAAAGCTTTCGAGAAAAGAAGAAATCGTTTGGTTCAGTTAATTAATGAAGCGGATAGTTTATCTATGGTAAAACCTAAAGGGGCTTTTTATGCCTTTATTAATGTGAAGGAGGCTATGGAAAAGGGGGGTTATTCCTCTGTTGATGATTGGGCCAAGGACTTGTTGGATGCAGAAAAGGTAGCGGTGATTCCAGGGTCAGCCTTTGGTGCCCCTCAGCATATTCGTATCTCATATGCCACTTCCATGGAACTATTGGAAAAGGGAGTGGAGCGGATCAAAAAATTTATTCAACAGTAAAATTGGAGGGACGTTCATTTGACGGTACTAATATCTCAAGTAAAGGATTATGTGGGAAAAGAAATTCGCATCGGGTGCTGGTTATACAACAAACGATCCAGCGGAAAAATCCAGTTTTTGCAGTTGAGAGATGGGACGGGCTTTATCCAGGGGGTTTTGGTCAAAAAGGAAGTTTCCGAAGAGGTTTGGGAAAGATGTTCCCAGCTTACCCAGGAGAGTTCTTTGTATGTAACCGGGGTGGTCAGGGAAGATGAGAGGGCACCCAGCGGTTACGAGTTGACATTAACCGGATTGGATATCATTCAAATCTCTGAAGAATATCCCATTTCACTGAAGGAACACGGTGTCGATTTCCTATTGGACCATAGGCATCTTTGGATACGGACACCAAGGCAAAATGCGATCTTGAAAATTCGCTCGGAAATTATTCGTTCCATTCAGGAATATTTAAATGAAAATCACTTCACTCAGGTGGATGCCCCCATTTTGACACCTACATCGGCAGAGGGAACCACAACCCTTTTCCATACTAGGTATTTTGATGAAGATGCTTATCTCACCCAAAGCGGACAGCTGTATATGGAAGCGGCTGCTCTTGCTTTGGGGAGGGTATATTCCTTTGGACCCACTTTTCGGGCGGAAAAATCTAAAACCCGCCGTCATTTGATTGAGTTCTGGATGATCGAACCTGAAATGGCCTTTTGTGATAATGAAGCAAGTATGGTTATTCAGGAAAATCTGGTTTCCCATGTGGTGCAGTCTGTATTAAACAATTGTTCCCAGGAACTTAAGGTATTAAATCGGGATACTTCAAGGCTTGAAAAGGTCATCCCTCCATTTCCAAGAATAAGCTATGATGATGCTATTTCATTGCTTAAGGAAAAGGGCGAACAAATTGAATGGGGAGAGGATTTTGGTGCACCCCATGAGACCGTGATTGCTGAAAGCTTTGATAAGCCGGTATTTATTACTAACTATCCGGCATCCATCAAGGCATTTTATATGAAACCGGACCCCAAAAGGCCGGAAGTGGTCTTATGCGCTGATTTGATTGCACCTGAGGGTTATGGGGAAATTATTGGGGGAAGCCAAAGAATTGATGACCCAGAGTTGTTGAAAGCCCGATATGATGAGCATCATTTATCTTATGAAGCTTATCAATGGTATATGGATCTTAGAAAATATGGGACCGTTCCCCATTCAGGATTTGGATTGGGATTGGAAAGAACCGTAGCATGGATTTGCGGACTGGAGCATGTCAGGGAAACCATTCCATTTCCAAGGTTGTTAAATCGGATCTACCCGTAAGAGACTTTTTTCAGATGTGAGAGGTTAGATTTGTCGAAATCGGGAGAATAATCTACAGTCGGAAATAAAGAATTCACAAAGGACAACTATCGAGTTCGTACTTAGCGAAGAGTCTAAAAAACGAAACTATCCCTCAAACTGACTCCGCCTTTGAAATGCCAGAATGTTTTTGAGGGCTCCGTTCTTTAGCCTTGAAGCGGAAATGAATTACTTCTTGAACGAACTCGATTAGCGGACGTGTGAATTTTTAGTTCCACATTCTTAGAAGAATTGAGGCTTGATTTTATAAAATGGTGCATGGGTAAAATGCACCATTTTTATATGTCAATACTCTTTTTTTGCCTGAACCTCTGTTATAATTGTTTTGAGGTGTTTAGAATGGAGAAGATATTGGTAGATTTGTTGCGACAGCGGTGCACCACCATTCCCAATCTTCTTTTAGAACATTATAAAGAATTGGGAATCTTAGATGAAGAAGTGTTTCTATTAATACATATTTTATCTTTTAAATCAGAAGGGATAAACTTTCCGACGGCAGCAGAACTTGAACAGCGAATGTCAACGGATATCAAGAAAATATTTAAAATGGTTCATCGATTGGTTTGGAATGGATTCCTGTCAATAGAAGAGAGAGAAGATGACTCGGGAGTTCGTCATGAGTATTATGATCTAACCCCATTGTACAAAAAATTGGTCAACATCTTGATAGAGAATCATGGAATCTTACAGCAACCATTGGAAACCGATTTATATACGTTATTTGAAAATGAATTTGGCAGACCTTTGTCCCCCATGGAATGTGAAACCATTACCTTATGGCAGGATCAGGATGGCTATTCCCGTGAGTTGATCGTATCTGCATTGCGGGAAGCGGTTTATTCGGGAAAAGTAACCATCAAATATATTGACCGCATTCTCCTGGAGTGGCAAAAGAATGGAATAAAAACAGCAGAGGAAGCTAAAAATTACTCCATGAAGTTTCGGGAGAAGCAAGTTATCAAAATCAAAAAAGAACCCCAAACAGAAGACATTCCCTTTACCTTTTACAATTGGCTTGAAAATTAAATGAAATATGGTGAAACGAAATCGTCTGGAGAATGTATTCCAGATGATTTTTTGTTCGTAATAATAGTTTTTTGTACCGTTTCCATTCAATTTACCTATCATAAGATATGGAAAACAAGAAATGGAGGATGAAAGTGAAGATTGCGATCGTTACCCCGGGTCAATTTCCGGTACCGCCATTGAAAGGGACTTCCGTGGAAATTTCCGTACATCAGCTGGGAAATTATTTAGCTGATCATGGACAGGTGACCGTTTTCAGCAGAAAGGTAAATGGTCTTCCGGCAATACAAAGAAGAGGAAACCGAAAAGATATTCGAATCCCCGTGCGCGGTAGCCGCCAGTATCTACAACAGATAGAAAGACATCTGATAAAAGAGCCATCCACATGGATCCAGATTGAGAACCGGCCTATGTACTTGCTTTGGCTTAAGAAAAGATGGCCAAAGGCGAAAATGATCTTAAGTCTTCATTCCTTAACCTTTATCGAAAACCTCAATCAGGAAATGGCCCTTGAGGCTTTGTCCAATGCTGATGTGATTTTCGTAAACAGTTTTTTTATTAAAGAACAGTTGAAATACCAGTTTCCTGAAGTAAAGACTCCCATATATGTCAATTATTTTGGAATTCCACATCATCAATTTGTTTCCCGCTTTTCAGAGGAAGGGAAAGCTTGGCGCAATTATTGGAGAGATAAACTGCGTCTTCATGGAAAGCATGTGATGTTGTTTGTCGGAAGGTTAATACCAGAGAAAGGCCTCCATCTTCTGCTGGAATCATTGCCCTTTTTGATCACACAATATCCCGATTTGCATTTGGTTGTGGTGGGATCTAGTTACTATGGAAAACAACTGGAAACCAATTATGTGAATCAGTTGCATAAACAAACCGTCCCGTTAAAGGAACATGTTACGTTTCTTAACTATTTGCCTCCCAACGAAGTCATCTCCGTTTATCCGATAGCAGACATGGTTGTGACGCCATCGATTGGAAAAGAGGCTTACTGTCTGGTTAACCTGGAAGCGGCCATTAGCGGAATTCCGGTGATTTCAACGATGGTTGGCGGAATTCCTGAGATGGTTCGGCACAGCTTCAATGGATTCTTAATCAATCCTGAACGCTGGCATGAAGAATTTCCCCAATACGCAGCCCGGCTAATTGAGGAAAGAGATCTGAATTTACGAATGGGAAAAAATGCTTTAACCTTAGTGGAAAACCTATATGAGTGGTCAAAAGCAATCCATATGTTTATCCAATCCTACCGTAGAATCCATTTGCGCGGAAGGAGATAATCGATATGCTAACGGTAAGCATTTTATTTATTCGAAGGGAAATCGGGAGTTCCCCCTGTTTTTTGGAAAATGATGAGGGAGATCATTATCTTATCCTGGATCAAATGGAATGTAATTTAGACTGGGGTCGGCCCCAAACCATTAATCATTTTTTTCAGGAGAGCAGCGGTGAGATTTGTGTCATTAACGATTTTCGGATTGAACTGAGAAAGGAACAGTTAAATCGACTAGTTCAACCTTTTCTTTCAAATCCAATGGTGGACTGTACATCATTATATGGGTTAAAGGACATATTTTCCTGCCTTTGTGTAAAAAGAGAGATCTTTCAGAAGGTTGGTAGGGTGGATGTGGGATATGGTCTTGGAATTTATGATGATGTGGACTGGCATCACCGGTTAATTAATAACGGAAGTTCCATTCATTATTTGGAGCATGAATTGCCCTCGCCATTGCCTCCAATACTCTCTGTCCCTCTGCAAGATTTGGAAAAAATCATCATCCAAAACAGGGAGCATTACAGAAGGAAATGGGGGCAATTTCCAATTGAGTTAGAAATAGATAGAAATGAGGTGGCCACATGACGCGGTCCATCCTTATGATTACTTCCGAATTTGAACCGGATATTGTTGGAGGATTGGGCATTGTCTCCACCCAATTGGTAAAGGAGTTGGTCAAAAAAGGAATACAGGTAACCGTTGTGAGCTTAAGAAGGTCAGGAGATTACGTGTCTAGCCATGAAGGAAAATTTAAAGTGATTCGCTTTCCCAAAATAACTCGATTTTATCAAAATAGACAGATGATTCCTGAGAGTATTTCCCCATATTTAAAAAAAATTTCCCCAGATCTTATTCATATTCAATGTGTCCAGGGAATGGAGCTGGGAAAGAATTTGAAGTCTCATTATAGAGTACCTTTGATTTATACCAGCCACTCCATCGGCCGTGAAGAGGCTGAGGGGAGAATAAATCCTGACCAGTTATTGGTGGTCAAACAACAGGAAAAATTATATGAAACCGCTGATTCCATTGTTTGTCCAAGCAACATGGAAAAAAGAGTATTGCTCAAACACTATCCACTTTGGGAAAGTAAGGTAACCGTTATTCCCAACGGGATAGCAGAAATTGATATACCCAGAAGAAAAAATGCTAATCTCTATCACTTGTTATATGTGGGACGGTTGGCCTGGTCTAAGGGGTTAGAAACCGTAATTCGGGCCCTTCCCTTAGTAGTGAGGAAGCATCCGAGGACAGTCCTTCATGTAGTGGGAGACGGTTCCTCTTCATATAGGCGTCATATCCAGGGGTTAATAAAGAAGTATCATTTGGATAAAAGAGTTGTTTTTCATTCTTGGATGGAACAGAGAAAATTATCTAATGTTTACAGTCTATCTGGTATTGTTATTGTGCCCAGTTATTATGAATCTTTTGGAATGGTCGTGTTAGAAGCCATGGCCCATGGCGTTCCTGTCATTGTTACTACTGCAGTAGGAGTTGCTGAAGATATGTCACGTTCTGTAGTGATGAAGATAAAACCGAAAAACGTTCAGGAAATGGCAGAAGCCATTCATCATCTCTTGTCAAATCAAAGCTCAGCAAAATCGAGGGGCAAAGCAGGATTAAAACTTGTAAAAAAATATTTCTGGTCCAATACGGCAGATCAATATTTGGCGTTGTATCGGAAATTAACAAACAAATAGCCCAGAAAAGACTGGGCTTCATTTTTTTGGAAGAATGTTTTTATTTGTCATTGGATTAATCTTCCATTCTACGTTTAAATGCTTCAAATACATCATCCATCGTCATATCTCCATTCTTTTTTAGAAAATTGTATAATTCCATCACTTGTTTATTGTCCACCTTTTTAAATTTGCCTATGAGTTCCAATGTAACTTCGCCTTCCCTAGATAAAGTGATATTGTCCACTTTTAGTTCGCCAGAAATGAGGAGGGCTGCAGCAACAATTTCAAGGTTTTTATTTCTTAAAAGTCTTAGAATATCCGGCTCCTTCTTAATATTTTTTAAATTTCCATTTTGACTCATTCCATTTCCCTCCCATTATCATAGTATGCTGAACTTATGATAGGGAATAGAAAAAGTCATAAATGAACAACTATTTTTTCAGATGATTTTTGAATGGCGGGGGGATGATGGAGGTGAATTTTTGATCGGTGTAAAACTTGATTCCCCGTCTTCGCAGATAATCCCTTAAATCCTCTGCAACGTCATCCATTTCACCTGTGATTTCAAAGGTAGAAAGGTTGAACAGAGTGCTGTTTAAGGGGTATGTTTCATGAGGATGAAAAGTGATAATGAGAGGTTTTCTGTTTGGTTCCAGCTTGCATTTCAATGATTCCCCTTTCGGAGCGTAAAGAAGTTGATGGGAATTTTTTACATTGATATGAATGAGTTGATCTGATTCTTCAACAACCTGAGGCAGTAATTCCTTATATTCCAATAACGGGATATAGTCATGCAATACTTGTCTTAGTAAAATGTCTTTTTTTTCCGGGGAGAGCGCCTTGGGATAATAATGTTCCCTTATCACCTTGGCAGGAATGCCGCCTGCCATAACACCTGTGGGGATATCTCGGTTTACCACAGAGCCGATACTGATGACTACATTGGACCCAATGGTTACTCCGGGCAAGATGACACTTCTAGCCGGTATCCATACATGAGAACCGATTTGAAGCGGCGCAAAATCAGCAGGAAATCCGTCAAGTATGGATAAGTAGGCCCCATGGGTCCAAAGCATCACTTCTGCTCCAATCCCTACATCATCGCCGATGGTAATTCTGTCTGAAGTATTTACAATGCACCGGTTTCCCAAAAAACCATAGTCGCCCATGATAAAAATGGAATTGGGATTAAGGGTTCCTCCTCCGCCAAAATCTATTTCGTTTCCTCCATAATAAAAACGGCCGATTTGTAATTTGCGACAAACAACTTGACATCCTCTACCAAAGGTTGAACAATCTCCAAGTTGAAACTCTTCGGCAACAGTAATGTGGTTATTCTCCAAGATGTTGCTATGCTTTCCAATGGATATTCTCTTTCCTCTTATCTTGTTATGATCTCCGATGAACACGTCTTTACCCAAGAATAGCTCTTCACATTCAATTTCCACATGTTTCCCGATGTTCACATGATCCTCAATGTGGATATGAAAGGATTTAATTTTGGAGTTTTTTGACAGGGTTACCGATGACCCAACATAAAAGTGATCGTCTTTGCTTTCCGGCAGGTTTACAATTTCATTATTTCCGGAAGAAACCGAGATGTAATCCTTTGACAAGAATTTTCCCTTCCTTTCTGTCTTGAAAACTATAGATGTGGAACTAAAGATTCACACGTCCGTTGGTCGAGTTCTAGCAAGAAGGATAAAAGTCAGCTTCGAGGCTAAAGAACGGAGCCCTCAAAAAACATCTGGGTATTTCAAAGGTGGAGTCAGTTTGAGGGCTAATGCCCGTTCTCTAGCCTCTCCACTTAGTACGACCTGGACGGATGTCCTCGGTAAATTCTTTGATATGAAAATACCTTTTCATATCAATTTGTGACCATGCGGGTCATGTATGTTTAGTTCAGTCTATATACACTTGTTTTAATCTACTATAGTCACTCAACGTTAAAAAGTGATGGGTTGATAGCCCATTTTTAAATAAAAAGTGTGAGTGTATTTAAGCCATGACAAATGCCGTGCCTTTTATCCATGGTTTTCATAAGTTATAGTAAATCTTTAGTTTTAAACCTATATAGAATAAACTGACTTCTATAATGAGGAGAGAAAGAAATGTCCAACTGGATATTTGTAGAGGAATATTCCCAGAAGTATCAAGGGTATGTTTGGAGAGTAAAAAGAGAAAAAGATGGAGTTACTGAACATGGCTATTTCAAATTCCTGAAGAGACATAACATTCCTTACGCTGGTCCTATGGTTGCCAATGAAATGATTGCGGTAAAACTGGGAGAATTGGTCAAATTACCGATGCACAAATTGGAATATGCAACCGTAAACGGCATGGAGGGAGTCGTATCCATCGTCAAAAATGTTCCATTTCTTACCCGATGGGACCAATTGCCGAATCATGTTTACGAAAATATTCCCAAGTATTTTAAATCCCCCAAGCATCTGATTAACATGTTTGTGTTTGATGTGTGGACTTGTAATACCGACAGAGGAACAAACAAAAATATGATTGTTTACAAAGACGAAACCCACCCCAAGTACCAAATCTATTTGATTGACCATAATCATTGTCTTCATGACGCCAATTTAAAGTGGGAGAAGCACAAATACAACGAACCCTATTGGGATCAGATTCATCGATATTACAGACCTCCCAGCGGTGTGGGACCCCTTGTTCGGCAAAATCTCGGATATGTAAGACGCTGCATCCAAAGAATTGAAAGTATTTCTTCCTTATCGATCAGAAAAATCATCCATGATGTGCCCAAGCAATTTGTAACTGAGTCAGAAAGATTACTGATTTATAATCTCCTTATTCATCGTCAAAAGAAGTTGTCATTCATGATTAGCGAGTGGGTGAAAAGGCGGGAGTGATATCATTGAACAGTTTCAATTATGAAAGTCAGCGGGTGTTAATTTTGGCTCCCCATGCCGATGATGAAACCATTGGATGCGGAGGAGTAATCCAAAAATATATCAAGTACAACAGCCAGGTCAGGATACTTATTGCCTCATTTGTGATGGGACAATACATCAAATACCAAAAAGAAAATGAAGAATACAAGGTATACAGCGGTAAGGAGAGAATCAAAGAAATGCAGGAAGCTTTCAGGATTCTTGGGATTACTGATTTCCATTTTCTTTTTGTGGATGATTCAGAAATGATTCAATACCACAGCCAACTGGATATATTGCCAAAGATAAGATTGGTTACCAAAATAGAGGAACATATCCGCGACTTTAAACCCACTATAATGTATATTCCGTCTCTAACCAAACATCAGGATCATGTCATTCTTCATGAAGTGGGGATGACCGTGGCTAGGCCCTATTTTTGGAATGGCTCAGTCATTGTTTATGAAACCGATGGAGAGCTGATGTTCCAGCCTAATCTATATGTTCCTCTCACTAACGAGGAAATGGATAGAAAGAAGAAGGCATTAAGTGCCTACAAAACCCAACTGGGAAAGGAACGGCACCCAGTTCATCCGCATTCGCAAACGGTTAAGGCCCAATTTAGGGGGCAAAACATTTACGAATATTGCGCAGAGGCTTTTCAAATTGTTCGTTTACATGGGTGATTACAATGTTTCCATCCATCACAATCGGTTTGTTCGTGGATAAGAAAAATAAACCTTTTGATTACTTTATATCAAGTGTTCTGCAACAGTCGTTTCAAGATTGGGAAATGTTTATTTTCAGTGATTCGGTAAAGAAGGGGGATTTTGAGACTTCAGATAAGAGAATCTTCTGGTATCCTGTTCAGTCCGAAAGCGGCCGTAGCGATTGGAAGAAAGCATTAATCCACCTTTCCAGAGGTGAATATATCCTCCTGCTATCACCCTCTGTGGAAATATATCCTTATGCCTTCTCTTCATTGCTTGAAACGATAAGGATGAATCAGAGCGATCTCTTGATTTCTTCGGGATTTCCTTTTCCTTATGTGACCGAAGGATGGGAACGTGTCGGTGTAGAAGATTGGCTAAAACAAAGGATAAAAATTTTGAATGAATGGTCCCCTCTGTCGCTCATCCTATGGCGAAAAACTATATTGGAAAAGATCAATCTCAAGTCGTTTATTGTAGAATCTCTTCTATCTGTCCCCAAAAATGTAAAAATGGAATTACTTCCGGTGATGCTGTGTCACAAACAATTCTATGACAGCAGCATGCAATGGGAAGCAATATGGCCTTTAAAGAAAACAGGATTGGCAAGGTTTCTTAAAAAATATGGTTTGCTTCATTCATTTTCCTTTAACAACCAATACTACGTTATTCATCCAAGAAAAAATGATTCGGAAATCAGTACAATGCCTAAAGTGTCTGTTCTTTCTTCCGTTTATAACGAAGAAGAGAATCTGTACAGAATGTTGGAAAGTCTGGAACTGCAAACTTATAGGAACATGGAGATTATCCTGATCAATGACGGTTCCACTGATGGGACGGATCAAATTATTACACAATTTATCAGGAGTTGCGGAAAAAAAGTGTGTTATATCAGCCGTGCAGAAAATGTGGGAAAAGGAAAATCAATGAACGAGGGGCTGCAATTGGCTGAAGGGAAATATCTGCTGGAAGTGGATGGTGATGACTGGCTGGATCCGGAATGCGTAGAAGTATATGTCTCCATTATGGAAGAAACAGAACCTGAAGTGGCTTATTTGTATGGGGACCGAAGGGTTTTTCGGAAAGGGCAGTTTGTCCCCCTTCGGTACTCTGGACTAAGCAAGGGCTATCCCATAAAAGACCGCCTTTTCTTTTTGTCACAACTTCGGCCCCATGGACCTAGATTCTTACGAGCCGAAGCAGTAAGAAAAATAGGAGGTTGGCCAACGGATTATCCTTCCGAAGGAAGGCTTTATGAAGATTTTGCCATTCTCCTCAGACTTATAGAAACATACAAGTTCTCTTATATCCCAGGAGCTTACTACAATATTTATCGCATCGGACGAAATAAGAAAAAACCTTACTGGACGATTATTCTCCCCATCATTTTTCAAGCTTTGCATAGGTGGGACATCTGTGGGACTTTCACCATAAACAAACAGGAAAAAAAGATTACATTTTATCAGTCAGGTAATAGGATTAAGCAATTTGAACGGAACTAAATCTTTGATTTGAAAATACTTTTTCATATCAATTTGACATCCTTCGGATTATGCATGTTTAGTTCCACTTTTAGTTGAAAGGGAGTTGACTCCATATGAACAACCATCTTTTGGAAGAAGGGAAAAAAGTATTTGAGCATTTTCCCTATAATATGAAGCATATTCGTGTGATTCAAGGGGAAGGAAGCCGGAAAATACTATGGAAAGTATCAACAAATCAGGGAGATATCGCTTTAAAACGTTCTCACTACCCCCTTGAAAAACTCTTGTTCTCTATTTACGGACAAATGTACGTATTAGATAAAGGTGCGAGAGTGCCCAGGGTTCTTAAATCGAAAAAGAATATACCTTATGTTCAAGTCGGTGAACGTGTGTATACAGCATATAACTGGTTCCGTAATTCCCGCAATCCAAATTTTCAAAACAAACTTGAATTCAGGGAGACAATAAGGGGCCTTGCGTTATTTCATAAGACATCGGAAGGATATGTCCCTCCGGTTCAATGTGAAGAGAAATGGCGGTTAGGTAAAGGAATAAGAAGCTACCAAAGTTTATATCAAGATGTGGGAGCAATGGTTGAAGAAGTAAAGGGGTTGAGTGAGGAATGTAAAAAGGCAGTTGGCAATTATCTGCCTTCCTCCCTTCGTATATTAGAAGTAGCCATTAAAAAACTGGAAGAAGTGGGTTATGATAAGCTGCTGAAGAAAGCCCGAGAAAAGAGAAATTTGACCCATGAAGATTTTGGTGAGCCTAATGCTCTAATGGTTGGCAATAAAGGGTATGTCATTGATCTGGATGGTATGGCGTATAATTTGCCGATTAGAGAACTGCAGAAAATGATTATAAAGGGCTTTAGAAAGCACGGCATAAATGAAAACCTTTTTAAGGAAATTGTTTCCTATTATGAACAGGAAAATCCTTTATCCACTGAATTAAAAAAGGTTATGGTGATCGAAATGATGATTCCCTCTCATCTGTTTAGGGTGTTAAGAACAATGATTGGTAAAGGGGAATCTGTTTCTCCTCGAACATTGGAAAAGATCATCCAATTTGAGAAGCAAAAACAGAACGTATTGGAGAATATCCGATATTGAGGTGAAAAGATGGAAAACAGGGATGCTGAAATATTGAAACGTCATTATGAGCTAAAGCCCCTTAAGTACCAATTGTTAAGGCAAAGGGGAAAAAGAAAAGTCTGGTATGTCCAAACCAATAAAGGCCCCTTTTGTTTTAAAAGATACAATAATCCCTTTGAAACCTATCAATTTTCCTTTGAAGGACAGGAATATTTAATCAACAATGGGGTTAAAATTCCCAGGCTGATAAGAAATAAGGAGGGTCTTTTCTATTCATTAGGTCAGAAGGGAACCGTTTATGTTTTGTTTGAATGGATATCAGGGAGTTATCCCCTTAAACTGAACAAAAAGGAACATGTCATTAGATGTATGGAATCTTTGGCAAATTTTCACAAAAGAGGAAAGGGATTTATACCGTCTTCGCCGGATTTGGAATTAGAGAGATATCGTTTAAATACAAACCAGGAACAGAGGATGTTAAATGAGCTGGTGCAGTTAAACGAAAAAATGAGGAATCAGCCCCCATCGGTAAGGAAGTTAATTAAAGAGCATCATTCCTGGATGGTGGAAAGAACGAAAGCAGGGATAGACAAATTGCAGGAATTTATGAAGGGCGGAGACTTACAGGAGGAAAGCAAGGGGCGCTATATCGCCCATAATGATTTTGCCGATATTAATGTGCTGCTCACCCGAAGGGACACCTATCTGATTGATTTTGATGATTTGACCTACAATTTTCCTACTGTGGATGTTGAGCAAATTTTTATAAAGACCGCCAGACATGGAATCATTTCCCCAAAAGATGTTGAGTTATGGTTATCGTCTTATCTGAAAGTATTTCCTCTGACAAAACCTCTTAAAGGGTTATTAATACAGCGATTAGCCCTTCCCACCATTTATTACCATCTGCTTACCCGTTTAAGCAATGGAGGACGGACAACTCCGGAGCAGCTTTCAAATACCATCCAATGGGAAAAAGGAAAATACCGAGTGTTTTCAAGGCTTTAATAGTCTAACTATGGATGTCAATTTAAAAATCTGCTTTGATATTGAATAATTGTTTCCCTGAAAGGCAGGAGTGATTGAATCATGTGATCGATACCCTCCTGAAGGCTTTGCGGGGATTTTTTTAGCAGTTTGCTGAGAAATCCGCTGTTTTGCATTTTCATCTCATGTACTTCTTTTTCTTTCCGGGGATTTTCGATATGAATGATGTTTACCGAAATATTTACCTTTTGGCATGCTTGCTGAACAGCGAGAGCTAAATCTTTGGGACTGACCCAGATGGATGCTTGATTAAAGACTTCAAAGGTCGCATCCTTTTCCATGTCAGCCGCGTTTACAATGGAGATGACAGCATCTTCAAGGGTAATCATCGGCTTTTTTTGTTCTCCTTTCCCATAAATGGTAATGGGGTGGTTGGCCAAAGCCTGGGCACAAAAACGGTTGGGTACCACACCGAAATAAAAATCAAAATCAAATCGGGTGGCTAATCTGGAATCGATCTTTGTTTCGGAGGTTTCGGTTCCCAGCACAATAGAAGTTCGAATGTCTGTAATAGGCAGTTTCCATAAATGGTGGGCCAAATATAAGTTGTTAATATCATTGGCTTTGCTCATATGGTACCAGGATGTCGCCATTCCAGGATAAGGTATGATATCCGTTTGCTTTGTTTCTTCATTCTTAATAGAAAGAAACCCCTCAGGAATGGTAAATTCAGGAGCTCCGTATACCCCTGTTGTCGTTGTCGTGATCAGGTGAGTATCCGTTAATCCTGATTCTTTCATACCCCATAAAATATTCCTTAGCATCCCATTATTATTCTCTTGGGTAAAAGTAGCCATTTGACCGTTGATATGGGAAAAGGGAGCTGAAGGCTGGGCTGCAAGATGGATGATGACTTTTGGTTTAAACACTTGGAGAATTTCATAGGTAAAATTCTTGTCCGTTAAATCTCCTTCAATAAAATGAAGATTGGAAAATCCCCATTCCCTGGCAGCGTTTATGCGTGTCTTCATATCTGCTACGGGTATGGCACTGACTGAACCGATATTTTCTACCCATTTGCGCCTCCCGAAATGATCGATTCCAACGATTCGTTCTTTGGGAAAAGATTTGCTTAATTTTAACATCGTTGGCCAGCCGATATAGCCATCTGCTCCTGTGACAATCACCATGTAAGTCCCTCCTTTATTGAAGCGGAACTAAAGATTTACACGTACAGCACTATTCTTAGTAAATTCTTTGATATGAAAATACCTTTTCATATCAATTTGTGACCCGTAGGGTCATGGATGTTTAGTTCCTTCCATATAGGATATTAATTTCTTAAAAGGATTGTACCGCCTAAAAATTCCAAATGATGCCCAATTTTCCATTACTTAGATACCTTTCTCCTTGAAGTTTCATAGATTACATCGAAGGAGTGATGGAAATGATTTTGGTTACCGGCGCTGCTGGATATATGGGCTCTATGTTAATCGAACACTTTTCTAAAATCTTTGATTCTTCAAATCTAAAAGGGGTAGATAACTTTTCTGCGGGCAAGGTTCAGCATATAGGAGATATACCCATTCAATGTGCCGATGTTTCAAACAGGAATGATGTTTTTCAGATCATGGAGGGTGTGGATATCCTCGTCCATTGTGCGGCGGTAAGCGGAATTCCCACGTGTGAAAAGGAGAGCAAAGAGGCTGTTCTCAGCAATTTATTAAGTGTCAAATATTTACTGGAAGCAGGAAGGAATTATCAGCTAAAAAAGATGATCTTTCCTTCATCGTTTGCCGTTTATGCCCCTGATGAGACGGTCATTAATGAAAACACCAGGGTCAGCCCCTACAATTTTTATGGATTTTTAAAGTATTGGGCCGAACAGCTTATCATTTCATATGGGGAAACATATAAAATTAATTATTTGATATTTAGACAATCCAATCTTTGCGGCAAAGGTTACTCGGAAAAAAACTCGGTGATTCATACGATGTGCAATGCCGCAAAAAATAATCAACCATTAACGATTTATGGGGGCGGCTATCAGGTTCGTAATTTTATTCATATCCGGGATGTGATCCATATTTATGAACAAGGTTTAACTAAAAATAACGGGATATATAATCTGGCCGGGACAGAAACGAAAAGTATCAAGGAGATTGCCGAAGAGGTTGCCAGAGCGGCAAAAAGAAAGTTAAATAAAGAGATTGAGATTTTATATAAGGAGTCAGAGATAAAGGGTCAGGAGTTAACCCTGCAATCTCTAACCTGTGATATTTCGAAACTGGAGAGAGACTTTCAGTATTCGCCAAAAGGAACGATAGCAGAAGCAATAGATGAATTACTAAGCTAATATGGACGGAACTAAACTTACATGACCCGAAGGGTCACAAATTGATATGAAAAGGTATTTTCATATCAAAGAATTTGTTAAGGACAGCCTTTGAGTTCCCGCTAAGCGGAGGGGCTGAAGAACGGGAATTAGCCCTTAAACTGACTCCATCTTTGAAATGCCCAGATGTTTTTGGGGACTTGCGGACGTGCAAATCTTTAGTTCCACTTCAAAGAATCACTTTTCCACCGAAGGCAAAGTCAACGGCTTTGCCTTTTTTGGCTGAGATAAAGTATCCGATATGGCCGATTCCCTGTTTGTCGAAACCGGAAACAAACAGATGGATTCGATCCTCCAACAGTATAAATGAAGAACGATAAGCGGTTCGAGCCATCCATGGGAACAAAGAATGGCAGATGACGATGCCTTGACTTTTCCATGCAACTCCATCCTTGGAGGTGAACAGCCAAATGTCTCCATAATTGGATTGGGATTTTACACGCCCAACAGGGACGTACATCCAGTAGGAATCCGAGAAGAAACGGACACATGGATGCCATATATCTTTGTCAGGAAATGAAATGAGTGGATTGCGGATATCTTTGTTCCAGTTAATTCCCCCTCTCGATATGGCCCGGTTTATTACATATCTTCCTGAGTGGAGATCCCGGCTGTCATAATACATTTCAAACTGCTGTTCCCTTGAGTTCCACAACACCGAGGGACCTCTTACTTCTATCCCTTCATGGGGAAAGGAACTGATTAATATGGGATTGTCAGAGGAGTCATCAAAAAGGATCCCATCGTTTGAAACAGCAACTGCTATGAAGCATTGCCTGGAAACATCCTTTCCATAGGGATCCTTGGTCCCCTGACGGCTGCGGGGTTGAAAAAAAAGGTACCAGCGTTTATGTTCTGGGACAAACAGCAGATCCGGATCCGCCAGATGCCAATTCTTCCACCATACATTTGAATCAGGAGTAAGCAATGGATTTGACACCGATTCATCCCTCCAATGGATGAGATCCGAAGAATAGACCAAACAAGGATTTTCTTTTTCTTCCGGAGGATAGGGGGTATAAACCATAAGAAAGTTTTTTTCTTCCATTGGGAGAACATCGGGATGAACGATTCCCTTTGCCTGATATCTGGGAATGGAAAAGAGAGGGTTTCCCATAGGGTGAACGGAAAAATGTTTCGCAAAATTTACATCAGCAGAAGGAATATTCATGTTTTCCCACCCTCCTTACTTAAATAGGTAATGAGCAGTCCTTCATCTAGGGAAAAAGAGGGTTTCCAATTTAAAAGTTTCTTTGCTTTTTCATTGAGAAGGCAGCTAAATGGCAAATCTCCCTTTCTTTTGGGCAAGTAGATAGGTTCAATTTGTTTCTTTGATATCTTGTTCAATCTGTTAATGAGCTCTATTAAAGAAGTGGACGTGTTGGAACTGATATTAAAGACATCGCTGCCAGAAAAGTGAAGAGCCGCCAAATTGGCAGCTGCCACGTCTTTTACAAAAATGAAATCCCTTTTTGTTTCCCCATTCCCGTAGATGATGGGTCTGGTACCTTTGGCAAAATGATTAGCAAAAATGGAGATAACCCCTCCACCTTCTGTAGTTTCATCCTGGTTTGGCCCATAAACGTTAGAGTAACGGAGGATCACATAAGGGATATGGAAAAGGGAAGAATAAGAGCGGATATAATACTCTGTAACAAATTTAGAAACTCCGTAAAAATTGGGAGGGTTGGGAGGAAAGTTTTCATCAGCGGATTGTGTTCCTATATCCCCGTATACAGCAGAGGAAGAAGAGTAGATGAATTTCTTTACTACATATTTTCGGCACATTTCCAAGATACGTATCGACCCTAATATATTTTCTTTGGCATCAAAAAAGGGATCGCTTAGGGAAACCTGTACGCTTACCTGTGCTGCCGTATGAATAAGTATGTCCGGAACATGTTTTGTAAAAATATCTGACAAATCGTCATAGACAATATCCCTTTGATAGAAAGAAGCACCTGCCGGTATGTTCTCTCGCTTCCCGGTAGAAAGGTTATCGATAACAATCACTTCAATTTCTTCAGATAATAACAGAGTTGCTATATTTGATCCGATAAAACCGGCCCCGCCAGTTATCAGGACTTTCATTAGTTATCACCTTCTTGATGTTTTTATGCCAAATCTTTTCTCTAATTCATGTAAAATGCGCTGAATTACAGCTTTCTTTTCATGAAACGAGATGGGGTGATGCCTGATTGGTTTTTTTTCCGCCAGTTTGATCATGAAATCGATATCAAAGGGCGGATACAAATTATCGGGATGAATAAATTCAGGAAAACACATCATTTGAGGAGCGACGGGAATCACATCAAGATAAATCGCTTCAAACAGAGACATGGGCAGCATATCAGAAATGGAAGTGGTGATGAGAATTTCTGCTTGTGACAATCTGGTCAAATATTCGTCTCTGTTTTTGTTGACGAGAAATTGAATATGATGCAACTTGGCCCATTTCAAAAGGGAAGGATGAAGGGAATGGTACATTTGATCGGAAATTAAATGAAATATTTGAAACCCCTTCTCCCTTAATCTTCTTGTTGTCTCCATTTCAATGACAAACAATTTGTCATAGGAGAAGCGCTGGCTAAACGCAATCCAATTTTTTTGTTTGGGGATGTTTTTATATTTTGTTAGTGCTGAGAAGTCCGTGGGTCTGCCGACAAGGGCAAACCGACCTGCCAGATTTGGATAAGCAGAGATGACAAGGCAATGAGCCCACTTGGAATGAGTAAGGATCAGATCAAATTTGGATAAATGGGATTCTTCCAATTTCTGATTCGTCTGATTATAGATTACTCCTATTTCATAGGGATTTGCTGCTGTTCCGGCGATTCTGGTCATTTTGATCCCTTTTTTGGATTGAATCCATCTCATTGCCGGGTGGAACGGATGGGCAACAAACCATACATCTGTTTCCTTTGCTTCCGTATGTTTCAGTTCGTTTGCCTGTTCTTCTCTCCATCTTCCGTTTGGCCAACTTGTAAACGGAACGTCCAAAGACTTTAATTCTTTCAAAATAGTTTCGTTAAATTGATAGGCCCAGGTTTGTTCGGCTTTTTCAGGATATCCGATATAATGAAACAAAGTTATCCCTCCATTAGGACGGAAAGGATCTTATCCATGACGACCCTTTTATCATGTGTAAATACTGGATGGTCCCTCAGGGGAGATTTTTCTATAATCCCAATGATTTGTTTTAAGTCGAAAGGTTCATATAAATTATCTTTGTGAATAAACTCAGTAAAGGACAAATGATTGGGAGCGATGGGAATCAAACCAAGATAAATCGCCTCAAACATGGACATGGGCAGCATGTCAGACATGGATGTGCTGACAACCATTGAACATTGGGAGAGCAGCCGGTAGTAATCTTCTTTTTTCGTTGTCACCAAAAATTGAACCCCGTTTTTTTCCGCCATGTCGATTAATGTCTGAAAAATGGCAGAGTCACTTTTTTGCTCAGGTCCCATAAAATGATAGACTGTGTAACCCTTGTCGATTAGCTGCTTGCTTAATTCCAATTCAATGATCGCCATTTTTTCAATGGAAAAACGGTGGTTAATGGCGATGGTTTTTTCCTTTTTTGTTTCTGCCTTGTAGGGTGATAACCGTTCAAAATCAGTAGGTCTTCCTACATAGAAGAATTTGTGAGATAAGCGGGGATATTGTTTTGCTGCCATTTCAAGACCATAATGGGAATTGAAGAGAATGACATCATATAAAGAAAAAAAATATTCTTCCCCCTTAAGGGCATCTTTTATATCAAATCCATAGATAAAAGCTTTTTCAAAAGGGTTGCAGGCTAAACCGGCGATTCTTGAAACCTTCTTTCCCTTTTTAAATTGCAGCTTTTTCATAATGGGGTGATATACCCATGCAATAAACCAGATGTCTTCGTCTCTGGAACTGATGCTCAAGATAAAATCTTCTTCATCGGGAGACAGCTTCTTTGACCAATCACTGTTCGGCAGTACCTGATGGGGAATCTTTCTGCGTCTCAGCTCGGATAAAATGGAATCATTAAAATTGGTTCGCCAGTCCATGGCATAGGTATAGCCAAGATAGTAAATCATTTTCATCACATCCAGATTCACTTTTCTTCTGCAGAAGTGGGAGCTACTCCATTCATATAGGTTAACATACGCCAAACTGAGTTTTCTTTCATATGATCAGATATATCGTGGTTTTCATGAGGTTCCTTTTTTAACAACTGAACAGCAGCCTCCAGATCGTATTGGGGGTACCGATTATTTGGATGAACAATTTCCTTGAAGGGACCAAAGTCAGGAACAATCGGAATCAGCCCCATATAAATGGCTTCACAGGCAGATACCGGCATCATTTCAGAGATGGAAGTGGAAAGAAGAAATTGACCCTTGGATAGCAATTGAAAATATTCCTTCTTTGTTGATGTGTGGATAAACTCAATTCCACTCTCTTCGGCAAGTTTAACCAAATGAGCAATGCCCAATCGTTCATTCATGATTTTATCATCACTTTGAAGATGCCAGATTCTGAACCCTTCGCGGATCAAACGTTTGGCCAATTCTATTTCTATAAGAGGCAATCTTTCAATAATGAAGCGTGAATTAAGAATAATTAACTTTGGAATATATCTTCGTTTTTTCTTCTCCTCTTCCAAGTCGCTAAAATCCGTAGGCTGCCCTGAATAAATAAATTTATCGACTAAATGGGGATAAGCCTCTTTGGCAAGTTTCATGCTCCAGTAGGAGTTCATAAATATCCCGTCAAATAAGGAAAACATTTTTTTTTCATGTTCCTTTACCTTTGGGAAATTGCCCTGGTTCGCTGTAAGTACCGCTTGTTCATAGGGGTTTGCTCCTAATCCGGCAATGCGGGTATATTTTTTTCCTGACTTCTCTTTTAGCTTATGCATGATCGGATTCTTAGCCCAGGCGATAAACCAGATATCCGTGTCCTTTGATTCGATGGAAAGAATGGCTTCTTCCCAATCTTTTGTCACTTTGGTTGTCCAGTCACGGTTTGGCAGCCGTTTATAGGGGATTTTTAAACGATCCAGCTCGCTTAAAAAGGCAGTATTAAAATTTTTTTGCCAACTGTTTTCTGTATCTTCGTATCCACAAAAATACAACATCATCCTTCACCCGATTTCCATTCATCCTAAGATAATGATTGTATCTGTTCCAAATAGCGGGATATTACGCGTTTGGCAGAATGGTATGAGAGATCAGCTTCCCGGCGGACCGGATGCAATATTTTATCCATCATTTTTTCCAGATTGTAGGGTGGATACAGGTCTTCTTCGGTGAGGATCTCTTTAAAGCTTCCCCGGTTGGGCCAGATTGGTAGTACACCTAAATAAAGGCTGGATAAATGATTGAGATTGATGGTATACGTTAAAGTTGCAGAACATAGAAAAGCGGCTTTTGCCAGGTTTTCATAAAATATTTTTGGAGAAGGGCACTCCATGAATGTCATTCCCAAATGCTGTGCGATATTGATTAATCCTTTATTGTATTTTGAAAAAGTGGACAATTGCTCTATGGAATATTCACTTAAGTGAACCACCTCATATCCCTTTTCAACCAATCTTCGTCCCAATTCTATTTCAATCATTTGATTATGTTCATCGTCGAACTTATCGATAAATACGACAAGATTGGGTTGTTTTTTTATTTTTATATATGGGCTTAGAAAGGATTTTGACAGGGGTATTCCGGTTACTTTCACTTTATCTGCCAAACTGGGGTAAGTCGTTAACAAATTTTCTTTTACCCACTCGCTGGTGACAAATATAAGGTCATAAAACTTTAGTCTTTCAATTTCCAATATTTTGCATTTTGGCTGATATTTCGAAGAAGGTTCATAAGGAAAAAGGGAGGAAGAGTGAAGGTGGGTTACTTTTTTACCAGGTTTGTCCTTGATTACATCGATCACAGGATTTTGAGCATAGGAAATAAACCAGATATCATCAGCTTCGGAAGCTGCTCTTTCAACGGCTTCCAAGGATTGATTCATGTTGTTGCTCCAATCGCAAGGAGGAAGGCATTCAATGGGTATTTTCAGACGCTGAAAGGTATTGATAACGGAAAAATTAAAATGCTGGTACATGGATAATGACGAAGAAAAACCAACATAATAGATTTTCATCTAATCCACCCTATTTTTTGTTATAAATGATCCTGTAACATTCATATGTATGCAAAATTAGGGGAGTGATTAGTGATTGGCCTAATTATCCCCCTTTCAGTTGAAGATAGGCTAGATACAAGGCTGTAAAAGCGTCATTTTTTGAGAGAAGGGACAATTCATCCTTGAGTCCATTCCGTTCTGTCCAAATAGAAGGGGCATGTGATTCAAGATGAGAGATATATTTTGTAAAGTGTAATTTTGCCATTTCGAGAAAATGGGCAGCGAACAAAGAATTAGGGTTTGTCTTAAGATAGGCATAGAATTGGTAAATGACCGTTCCAAAAAAGCTTAATCCCCAGCGAAAACGATAGGGAAATAAGTAAAATTCTATGGCCTGATATTTTTCAGCAATCGATTTCATGTTGGCTTTATCTTCTGATTTCATTTTTTTCAGATCTCTGGGGTGCTCCTGATGCAGAGAAACCAAATGTGGAGAAAATTCAAAAACCGCACCATTCTTGTACAACCGATATCCCAATTCCATGTCTCTGGCACCGTAACCAGTCAAGTTTTCATCAAATAAACCGTTTTCTAATAGGTGCTTCCTTTGTACCGACAGATTTCCAGGAAGGAAAAGTATCCATGGAGCACCAAATCGATAGTCAAGGCGATAGCCATGTTTGAGAAAAGCCTCTTGCCAGATTTTATTCACTTTCTTTTGATCGTAGATGAGCTGGTTAAAGAGAGGGGTGTTTTCCAAAATATCATGTTGTGATAAAAGTGGTGTCAGAGTAGACGGGATGATTTCAAAGGTCGTCAGCTCTTTAGCAGTTTCCAGTTCTTTCAGACACTTTTGCTGAAAAGGAGTCAAACCGGGAAACAGATGAGAGAAGATCAGTCTCCTAAAACAGGAACCTGTCACAATATAAGGATAACTTTCACTAAATCTTTGATGTAGGGATACATGACCCTCAATAAAGTGGGGAGGAACGATCATGTCATCATCGCAAAAAATGATCAGTTCTCCCCTTGCTTCTTTAATCCCCAAATTTCTTGCGATACAGGTTCCTTTGTTCCCCCCTGTCCAAAAGTAACGGATGTTAAGGGGAGGAGATTGTTTGATTAAAATGGAGAAAACATCTTGGCAGGGGCTGTCATCAATGACCAAAATCTCAATTTTTCCGCTAGGGAATTTTTGGATAACAAATGAAGCGAGGGTAAGTTCAAGATAACCGGGGGAATGATGGGTGGGAATGATAATGCTGACATTCATTTTTACACCACCTTCGCTCCCTGTCCCTGAAAGTAAATGGTGATTTTACTTAATGTTCCGGGCAAAGTCGTTTTATAGGATATCCTGGCATATTTCAAAAATGTTGGTGCCACCAGAACTTTCATTCTCCCTGCTTCGATTTCTTCAGATGGAGTATCGGTTTGATAGCTGATTTTATCGGGAGAAATCTCTACTTGGGCAACCACAGTGGAAGGCCCGTGGTTTATCACGGCAAAACTTCCTACCTGAGTAAGGGACATATCCAAGAAAGGGATAGATTTTATCACGCAATCAGCCGTTAAATCAGGATACGCCTCTTCAAGATATTCAACTGGGGAAATGGTAATGGAAAATTCACCTGTGACATATAATTTTCCTTCTTCATCTACTTTAACAGGCTTCAGCTCGCCGTCTTTTGTTCTTCCATATATTAAAAGACTATCCTTATAAGATTCCAAAGGTCGAATATTGAGGGGATCATTTTTACTGATTTCCAATTTTTCTACATATAGTTTTTCTCCTTTTATCTTGTCTGCGGAAATTTTATCGGCGAAAAAATCTTCGACGGTTAAATGATTAATCTTGGATTCTTTCACCTTCATCTTTTTTATTGCGGATCCTTTTACAGAAACCTTCTTTATTTTCGATTGTTTCATGGTGCTGTGTCTGCTCAAAAAATGATCATTCTCTATGGTCCTTACCCGGGCATGGGAGGGACGATTTTGATTGATATAGATCGTTTTTACAACCTGCTGGATATCTTGAGCGACATGAAAAAGTTTTGGCAGGTGCTTATTCATCCGATTACCTCCCATCATTTGGTACAGAGTCATTATTGCATTGTATGAAAGTTACTCCTGATCAGTGAAAAATAGTTTCACGATTTTCTTTGACTTACATAGTTTGAAGATATAGATGTGGAATTAAAGATTCACATGTCCGCTAGTCGAGTTCGTCTATGAAGTGATTCAGGTCCGCTTCAAGTCTCAAGAACGGAACCTCAAAAACATCTGGGTATTTCAAAGGTGGAGTCAGTTTGAGGGCTAATTCCCGTTCTTTAGCCTTTTCGCTTAGCACGAACTCGAAGACAGTCCTTAGTGAATTCTTTAATTCCGTCTATATAGAAGGTAAAAGAAAATCTAAAGTAGGGATGTTTATGATTCACGGATCGGTTCACCTTCCTTCAAGCAGTCATATCGGGGAGTATGTCGTCATTGAGGAAGGCGTAAAATTGGGGGAACATGTGACGATTGGCCATCATACCGTCATATTAAGGGGTACACAAGTTGGTGATCATGTCTCCATTGGTTCACACTCTGTCCTTGGTATTCAGCCAAAGGGTAACAAGCAAATGCGAAAATCCCAATCCTCCGTTTCAAAACATTTGATGATTCAATCCAACAGTCAAATTGGAAACCATGTTACCATATATTCCGGAACAGTTATTGATGAAGAGGTATTTATCGCAGATCAGGCGAGTATCCGGGAAAATGTTTTTATTGGAAAAAGGACGGTTATCGGCAGGGGAGCGATGATTGAACTTAATACTACGATCGGAGCATATTGTACCATTCAGACACTGGCTTACGTAACAGGGGATACGATCTTAGAAGATCATGTTTTCTTAGGGCCTTGTGTTTCCATGTCCAATGACAAATATATGGGAGCCGAAGCTTACACATTGAAAGGACCTCATATCCGGGAAGGAGCAAAAATAGGGAATAATGCCAGCTTACTGCCGGGAATTACTATTGGAAAGCATGCGGTAGTCGGAGCCGGTTCAGTGGTGACCAAACATGTTCCTAACTTTCAAACCGTGGCGGGCGTCCCTGCCAGAGAGATAAAGAAAAGGGGAAACAACGATGATCAGGAGTGTAAACCATGATACCTCTTATTGATTTAAAGAAAGAATATGAAGAACTAAAGAAGCAAATTGAAGCGGCAATTAAAGGAGTATTAGAAAGCGGTTCATTTATTCTGGGAGAGAAAGGGAAGGAACTTGAAAAAGCGATAGCCAACTTGATTGGAACTTCCTATGCCATCGGTGTTGGAAACGGAACTGATGCTCTCTTGCTTTCTTTAGAAGCACTAGGTATTGGTCCCGGAGATGAAATCATCACGACTCCGTATTCCTTTTTTGCCACGGCGGAGGTGATTGCCCGGGTAGGAGCCACGCCTGTTTTTGTCGATATCGATCCGGAAACCTATAATATAAATCCTGACTTGATTGAAGAAAAAATATCGAAAAACACAAGGGCAATCATTGTTGTTCATTTGTTTGGTCAGGCGGCAGAGATGAAGCCGATTATGGATATTGCCAACAGCTACCGATTACAGGTGATTGAAGATGCCTGCCAAGCTATGGGTGCAGCTTATCAGGGAAAGCCCGTCGGTTCCTATGGTGAAATCGCCTGTTTTTCTTTTTTTCCGTCGAAAAACCTGGGAGCATATGGGGATGGGGGAATGGTGGTTACCAACGATGAAGCTCTGTATGAAAAGATATCTGCTCTACGAAATCATGGAAGCTATAAAAAATATGTTCATACTTGTATTGGTTTAAACAGCCGTTTGGATGAGATCCAGGCAGCCATATTGCAAGTAAAGATGGAGAAACTCCCCCAATGGAATCAAAAGCGAAGAGAAATTGCCGCCAGGTATTCAAAAAATTTGGCAAACTTGGTTCATACGCCGATTATTGCAGAAGGAAGGGAACATATTTTTCACCAATATTGTATTGAAACGGAATTTAGGGATGAACTGGCGGAGTTTCTTTATCAACAAGGGATTGCAACAGCGATTTATTACCCTATCCCCCTTCATCTGCAGCAGGCTTTTTGTCATCTTGGTTATAGGACAGGAGATTTTCCTGCAGCTGAACAAACGGCAAAACGAATTCTGGCTCTGCCCATCTATCCAATGTTAGCTGAATCTCAACAGGAACGCGTAATTACCTCCATTCAACAATATTTGGGTGGTAAAAATGAAACCACTTAAAATAGGAGTTGTTGGGGTTGGCAGTATGGGGGCGAATCACTGCCGGGTTTTACAAATGTTAAAGTCAGCTGATTTTGTTGGTGTATATGATATCAATCAGATGAAATGTGAACAAATTGCTGCAAAGCATCAGGTTCAACCATTTTTATCTTATGAGGATCTGTTAAAAGCAGTTGATGCCGTGATTGTGGCTGCACCATCATTAACCCATTATGTTTTAACAGAGCAGGCAATTCTCAGGGGAAAGCACGTCCTTGTTGAAAAGCCGTTTGTACCATCATTGGAAGAAGCCAAACAACTCATTCATTTAATGGAAAAAAAACAAGTCATTTTACAGGTTGGACATATAGAAAGATTTAATCCGGCTGTGCAACTATTATCTGAGGTGCTGCATCCCCAAAAAATGATCTCTCTCGAGGCAAGGCGCCTGGGAGCTCCCCAGAGAAACATGGATGTTGATGTGATTCTTGATTTGATGATCCATGACATTGATATTATTTTGCATTTGGTAAAAAGTAAGATAAAAAGAATGTCTGCGGCTGGTGTATCGCTTTTCCATGAAAGACAGTTAGACATTGCTTCTGCTTTGCTTTCTTTTGAGAATGGGATGATCGCCAACCTGGTGGCCAGCCGGATTTCTCAAGAGAAAATAAGAACATTGGAAATTACCGAATCAGAGAGGTATATAAAAACCAATTATTTAACAAGGGAATTGTATGTGTATCGAAAAACCAATTCATTATTAACGGAAAATTCATCTTATCATCAGGAAAGCATTGTTGAAAAAATACTGGTTCCTTATGTTGAGCCTCTGTTTGCTGAAGTAGAGCATTTTATTCAGTCTGCCCAAACCCATCAACCCCCTAAAGCAGGACCCCATGAGGCAATGAAAGCATTGGAAGCAGCTTTAAAAATTAAAGAGTGCATAAGAACAAACTAAACATTTTACTCTTGGATAGGCATTATCCCTTTTTTTTCTATTTGCACTTGTACCCATATCAAGTAGTCACTCCCTTTCATATCTTATATTGCGTCCATTTTATATCAGGGGGAGTGAGTTAAGAATGCCAAACTTTGCTGTATTTAACCCAAGACCGGACAGTTTGAAAGCATTAATTTACGGCAGTAATGATGGGGGAACGACGACACAGGTTTTAAACACCGATACCAATGGTAAGTTAAACATGGCTACAGTCGATACCATATCAGCCATTTCAGCTGGTACCTTAACGTCAGTAGGAACGGTCAGCACAATATCAGCCATTGAAGCAGGAACATTAACCTCAGTCGGGACAGTAAGTACGATATCGGCCCTTGTGACCGGAACATTGGAGGCGGTGTCAGGAGCAACGATTACCACTGGTACGCTTGCGGCGGTATCGGGAGCAACGATTACAGCGGGAACCTTAACGTCAGTAGGAACGGTCAGCACAATATCAGCCATTGAAGCAGGAACATTAACCTCAGTCGGGACAGTAAGTACGATATCGGCCCTTGTGACCGGAACATTGGCGGCGGTATCGGGAGCAACGATTACCACTGGTACGCTTGCTGCTGTCTCAGGGGCAACGATTACAGCGGGAACCTTAACGTCAGTAGGAACGGTTAGCACAATATCAGCCATTGAAGCAGGAACATTAACCTCAGTCGGGACAGTAAGTACGATATCGGCCCTCGTGACCGGAACATTGGCGGCGGTATCGGGAGCAACGATTACCACTGGTACGCTTGCTGCTGTCTCAGGGGCAACAATTACAGCCGGTACGATCACCACCATATCAGAAGCAAACTTTACCCAGTTTAGCACAACGGATCTTAATTTTACTAATACTTCATTTACACCAATTTCATCTTCAACCATCACCCGTGATACCTATAAGTACAAGACCTATTCCTACTTTATCGTAAACCAGACAGGAAGCAGTGTTGTCGACTTGCAAGTAGAAATCAGTTCTGACGGAAACAACTGGTTTGTGGATAACTCTGTGTCATCTCTTGCCGCAGGCAGTGTAGAAGTTTTAACATCAATCAGGTTCCTGAAATATACCCGCTTAAGTTATAAGACCGCCGGGAATTCAACCATCGATGTTTATCTTGATGCACAAGTATAATCCAAAAAACATAATGATGAATAAAGGGTATATGAATTTTTCATATGCTCTTTTTTTCTAGGAAAGAGGGATGAAGCTTGGAAAGGATAGCCCTGATCATCGTTTGTGTAGATAATCATACCCCCAAAATAGAGTATCAATGTTTCCAAGATGTCATTTACTATGATCCCGAAAAAGGACAAACATGGCATCAGGTGCAAAAAAGACTAAATCAATTATCCGTCAAATGGGTGTTGCTTTTATATTCCAACGAGAATCTCATAGCCAAAGATTACTGGTTCGAAGATTTATCAATTTACCAAAAAGCTTATCAACGGTTGTATCAAACAGAAACGTTTCTCACATTTTCTTCTCTTCTTGATGCAGTAAGTTTTGGTAAAGCATCACCACCTTCCTTACTGGAGATTAAACGGAAAGAGATAGAATGGGAAAAAGAAGGCTGGAGGAAAAATCGGACTATTTATTTGCTGGAGAAAGGGGACTGGGCAGAGGCGGAAACAATTGTGAAAAATGGAATAGCAGAGAATCCGGTAGCAGACATGTGTTATTTACTTGCTCATTTGTACGATCAGACCCATCGTTATCATGAAGCAGCCGTTGCAGTTGAAAAAGGGATAGAAATACATGATGATCAAGCAGAAATAAGTAAAGCAAACCTGTTTTTGCTGCAGGGAAAAATTGCAGAAAAAACGGGTGATTATAAAAAAGCTGTAACTGCCTATCAATGCTCTTTTCATGAATCGGAACAAGCTGAAGGGCTGGTTTGCTGGGCGGAACTTATGGAAAGAGAAGGGCATAAAGAAGAAGATATTCTTCGACAGCTGGATGATTTTTTTGAGGAAGGAGAATATTCTAAAGAGCATCTGATCGAAGTGATGGTTCAAATCGGAACTTTTTCGGCGGCGATGAAAATGATTCAGGAAACAGGTTTAACAACTCGTAAGTACGAATGTTTGATTATGACCGGTCAGATTCCTCAGGCGATTGATTGGTTGCAGGATAAATGGGAACTTCAGCCAAACCTGTTGCTGGATCTCATTTTGTGCTATCTGTCAGAAAAACTTCCTGTTCCTTATCAGCAGTTGAAAAAAATAGAAATGCAGGAGGAAGGCCCCCTATTTATTCAATTATTAACCGCGAGTTCATCCATTTCACCACAATCGGTTTCCAAAAGGGACCGTGAACTGCTTTCTCTCTTGCTGAACCGTGCTTTGGAACTAAGACTTGTTCATGTTGCTGAAATGCTCCATCAACCCTTCGAGGATGAACTTTTTCTCGGAAAAAAATTGTACCAGAAAGGATATGTCATGAGATCCGCAAGCTGTTTTATTGAAGCATTGGAAAAACAGAAGCTGGATCATGAGGGGTATCGATATTTGGGAGAAATTTTGTATCATCAGGGAAAATATGAAGAAGCTGCTTCATTTTTTGATTATGTGCTGAGTCAGTTCCCATCCGACGCTTCATTAAGAACAGCCTTGATTTTATCTAACCTGCAACAAAGTTATCAGTTATTAAATGAGTCATTAACCATGTTTCCCTCCTCAACGTTTCTCAGGGAAGAGAAGGAGAAAGTAAGAATGAATATTGAGCGACTGGAACACACCCATGCGTTGACCCAATGGTCAGGAATGGAAAGGAAGAACTACTATGTCTGAAATTTTACTCTCTTTATGCATGATTGTAAAAAATGAGGAGAAAGTGTTACACCGATGCCTGGAAAATGTCAAAGGGACGGTTGATGAAATCGTGATTGTGGACACAGGCTCCACAGATCGAACGGTTGAGATTGCTGAAAAAGAAGGGGCACGGGTTTTCTATATGGAATGGGAAAACGACTTTGCCAAAGCACGCAATACAGCCATTGAACATGCCAGGGGAAAGTGGATCCTAATTTTGGACGCCGATGAGTTTCTTCTGCAGGAAGAGGGGAAGTTGCTTCGTCAACATATCGAAGAAAACCCTTCGTTTGATGCTTTTTTTCTTCAGTGCGTCAGTTACTATGGTTTGGAGAAAAAAAGGTTAGGTTCTTCTGTAAATCCCTCTGTTCGGGTTTTTCGAAATCTTCCGGGTTACCGCTATAAGGGAAGAATCCATGAACAAATCGCTGACCCCATTTTTAAAGCAAATCCTAAGGCTAAATTCCAATTCCTAGATATCCAAATTAAACATGACGGGTATCTCCTGGAGGTGGTTCATGAAAAAAGCAAGTCAGAGCGAAACATAAAAATTTTGGAAAAAGAGTTGGAAGACACACCGGATGAATGTTTTCACCGCTATAATATGGCTGTTGAATACATTCGCATCATGAAGTATGAGCGGGCTTTGGAGGAGCTGAGGAAGGCAAAAAATCTAACGGATATTAAGAAAATAAGCTATGGCCATATCATTGTAAAACGTGAGATAGACTGCCTGGAGTATCTTGGAAGAATCGATGAAGCGATTAAAGTATGTGAACAAGCTATTACCGACTTTCCGGATTACCCGGATCTGTACTTAAGCAAAGGGGTATTCCATTATTTGCGAAAGGAATGGGATCAGGCAGAAGTGGCCTTTTTAAATGCCCTGGAGATCGGTGAGGCACCTCTCCACTACAGCTCAAACCAGGGGGCTGGAACTTATTATGCCAGTTTTTTTCTTGGAAAAACCTATGAACAAATGAATCGCTTTGATCAGGCAATATCCTGTTACATGACCACTTTGCAATATAAACCAAACTCCCTTCCCCCTTTTTTGCGTTTGATATCCTTACTGGTCCGGGATTCATCGGGATTGAGTCGACTGCTGGATAAAATAGAACATCTTTTTCGAATTCAGTCTCCCAAGACATGGTGGAGCATTGCCCTTTCTTTCTATCAACTTGGGTTATTTCATCTGGTGATTCAGGTTTTGGAAAGATATCCTGTCCCTGGGGAAAAAGAACTTGAGAAGGCCTGGTTATATACCCGTTGTGTCCTCCTGCTTTCTGATAAAAAGGAGACGGAGGAATTTGTTCAATCATTGGATGTTGATCCTTTTACCGAAGCCAAACTTCAATTTTATTTATCGTTGAAGCTTAATGAGGCGGATCGTGCATGGGAGTGGATAAAAGTAATTGAACAGCAAGAAGGTGATAAGCTTCTGTTAAATTTATATCAGTTTATTGTTCATGATGATGAGCAGTATCACATTCCTATGGAATTGGTACAAGTCTTGCCCAATTGGACTTGGAACGAGCTGAGTTTTCTTTATCAGCTGGCTGAGAAAGAGCAGCAGCCGGAGCTGAAGATTCGAATCAAGTCTTATTGGCGTGCATTAATCCAGTTCACCAATGACGCCAAGCAAAAAATTGAAGGGCAGTTTGCTTTAATTAAAGCCCTGAATATTCGAGTTCACCAACTGTTGTTGACTACTGAAGAAAACCTCCGGTATGAAGCCCCATGGAATGAGGTAAAGCAGCGTTTGCTCACGCTGATTGACGAGTTGTTTATGGGTGAAATCTTATGAGTCCTTTCGATATTTCCCTATGTATGGTTGTAAAAGATGAGGAGCAGTTCCTGGCCCGGTGTTTGGAATCGGCTAAACCGTATGTATCGGAAATCATTCTTATTGATACCGGTTCAACCGATCAAACGGTTTCAATAGCCAAAGAGTACGGGGCCAAAGTGATTTCAATGAACTGGAATCATCATTTTGCTGAGGCTCGCAATCTAGCTTTATCCTATGCGAAGTCTTCCTGGATCTTAGTTTTGGATGCCGATGAACAAATGGAAGATGTGGACAGAGAAAAACTGCATCAACTGCTGCAGGATTCAAACGTTTCTGGTTACTACGTAAAGGTGATGAATTATTATGGCAAGCAGAAAGGGAGCAATTTCGAAATAGATACTGGTTGCCGCCTGTTTCGCAATCTTCCTGGAATCTTTTATAAAGGCAGGATTCACGAAGATATTACCCTCAGCTTGAATGAACAGTATCCGAAAAAGGAAATAAAACATACGGATATCTGTGTTCATCATTATGGATATTTGACTGAGGTGATTTCAGCAAAAGAAAAAGAGAATAGGAATTTAACTCTGCTGCAAAAAACAATGGAAGAAGAACCGGACAATCTGTATTATCAATATGTATTGGGTACGGAATTTTTTCAACGGGAAATATACGATAAGGCCATATTTATCTATGAAAATATATTGCCTCACGTATCCGTTATGGACGGCTATGCTTCCGCTTTGTTGTTTAAAACAGTATACGCCTATAAAGAGCTTGGGGAGAGAAAAAAAGCTTTGGATTTGGCCCATCAGGGGATATGCTACTACCCTGATTATGTGGATTTAATTGAACTGCGCTCATTTTTGCTGATGGAAGAAGGGCAATTGGAAGAAGCATATCGTGAGCTAACCCGGTGTCTTGGTATTGAGGATATTTCAGATAAGTACACCACATCATCCGGGGCCGGAACATACCGAACCCGTTTTTTGCTCGGATTGGTTTGTGAAAGGCTTTACAACTGGGAAGAGAGTGCTTCCCACTATGAAGCATCCCTTCAATTAAATATATCACTTACAGCCAGTTATTACCGTTGGCTGGATATTGCTTTTCTCACATTTCCTCTGGAAAAAATTTTATCTGTCATCTATGAAACCTTTGAGGAAATGGACAGCGAATTGAAGTGGAGATCTTTTTTCTTATACGCCATGAAGTGGGCCTGGGCAAAAGAAGCCCTTGATGTGCTTAACACAATGGATGAGGAACATGAGGAGATGATTTTTCTCCGGTCCGTATTTTTTGCCCAGTCAGGGAATTGTGATCAGGCCATTTTTTTGCTAAATCAAATCATTGGGCAAAATCCAAAACCCCACTATTTGATTTACCGTTGGGCAATAACCAGCCAACCCCATCATGCATATTTTAATCTTGATGGATTATATCAGGCATCTCAGATGGACCACACCCTATTCCCAATCATTGAAGTGCTATTAAATCATTCTATATCTCAAGAAATCAACCAGGAAACGTGTAAACAGCTTCTTTATTCACTGATATTGGTTAAAGCTTGGGACGCTTTTTTACATTTGTTTCAACACTTGCTTCCTTATACACAACGAAAAATTGAAAAAGAATGGTTTCCCGGAATATTTCAAGCACCGGCACATATAAAAGAAAGGGTAGTATTGATCATGAAAGATCACTATCAGGAATGTTCTTATGAAGAACAGATCTTTCTGACATTGTTGTCTCTTACATTAAATGATGTGAAGAACTCTTACCAATGGCTGACCGACTTACGTTCGAAATATCCTTGGCGTATTGAACCGATCATTGGCCTATCATCCCTTTATAGCGGATCCCATTCCGGATTACAATACTTTTTGCTGGTAGATAGCTAATCATGAAACAGGTGAAAGGATATGAAACCGCCTCTTGTATTTGCCCATAGGGGGGCTTCATCAGAAGCTCCTGAAAATACAAAAGCCGCCTTTTTAAAAGCATTGGAACAAGGAACAGATGGCCTGGAATTTGATGTTCAGCTTTCCAAGGATAACAAGGTTGTTATTTTCCATGATGAAAACCTGGAGCGAATAACCAGCCTTCAGGGCTTTATAAAGGATTATTATGCTGATGAACTGAAACAAATTGATATCGGATCATGGTTTCACAAGAAGTTTTCCAATGAGAGAATCTTATTGCTGGATGAACTTTTATCTTACATTTCTAGACATCGGTTGCCGTTAATCATTGAATTGAAGAATGCTTTCTTGCCATATCCTGAGCTAGAGAAAAAGGTAATCCATTTAGTAGAGAACTACCAATTGCAAGATCATGTTATCCTTTCATCATTTGTTCCTAATAGCTTAAGGGAGTGTAAAAAATGGGGTCCCGATATAGAGACGGCAATGCTTTATTTTCCCATGTTCAGAACCCCTTTTCAACTGGCCAAAGAGGTTGGGGCATCACAAATACATGCACCCTGGAAATATGTCAATGAGGGGTTTATGGAACAAGCCCAAAGCCATGGCCTTAAAGTATGTCCCTATACGATCGACAGAAGAGAAACCATACTGAAGATGGTTCGTTTGGGGGTGGATTCATTCATCACGAATAAACCGGGGAAAACAAAAAAGCTTATTCAGCATCAGTTCTCTTCAGTTTGCCGCGGATCAAAGCAGCCAAAAACAGAATGACAGGCAATCCAGTACTGAGCGACGTCGTGATTTGGGGCCAGGGTGTGGTAAGGAAGTCCACAAAACGATTATGATCATAACCCAGTAGATAAGTACCGATCATTAATATCAGGCTAAGGGGAAGTATGATGTACCAGTCTTTTTTTATCCCGGTCGTTTGTTTGAAGCTGTACATGGCACAATAAAACATCACCATGGACTGAATGATGACTCCCCATACAAATAAAATCATCATAATTAACTCATAGCGCGGTAAATATAGGGTTAACTGGGCGCTTCTAGCCATCTGCATACAGGTTACCACATACTGTTTGGTAATATCCGCACCCATCACTCCAATTTCAAATAAAGGCCAGGTAACTGTTAATAATGTTGCAGCTATCATGGACTTGAAGGTAAGGGAATAGGCTTTTTTCTTTTGATTTAATAGAGGAAAAAGCATTCCAACGGCTAGGACAGCAAAAGAAAGATCAGGAAATAGATAGATGCTAGAAGTTATATTTTTGACGATTCCTCGATCAAAGAGGGGAAGCAGGTTCATGATATCAAATTTGGCGATAGACCCTATCACCATCAAAAAATCCAACAGAATCGTCATGATCAAGGCAAACAGTGCCAAGCGAAGAATCACTTCAATCCCTAAAATCACTCCATACATCGATAACAGCACATAGCTGACAGTAAGAACGATCATCGGAGTTTCCGGCAGCAGATATTCCTTGATGTGGAGGGTGATGACATTGGCAGACGTGGTGAAGGCTACTGAGAAAAAAAGAAAAAGGATAACTCCTATCCATTTTGCCGGCCATTTACCTAAAAGGTGAGATGAATATTGGAGGATGGTTTTATCGGGAAAGCGGGAGCCAATGAATGTCATAAAAAGCATGATAAGGGTTCCGATGACAAACCCAATGAGCATCGATGTCCAAACGTCGGCTCCCACTTGTCTCGATAGAACTCCTGAGGTAAATCCAATGGCTTTTCCAAATACTAAATTGGGGAATAAGGAAAAGTATTGAATTTGATCGATTTTGGCATTTCTCATTTGTAATTCCCACTTTCCACCTTCTCAATTTTCATCGGTTCTTGATACAAGGACATTTTATTGATGTGAATGTCCACCTGAACGGTAACCGGAATCTCTGGGAAAATTTCTTCCCATTTTTCTTTAATACCGCCATACCATTTTTCCCGATGCTGGATATGAATCGTTCTGCCAAAACCCAGTATATCGCTTTTAAACTCCTTTTGTACTTTTTTCACACCTAGTTTAATCTCATTTCTAATCTCGTCATTTGCCAATTGCTCCACTTTCTCTTTCAATTGTTCCGTACTTAGATGGGTCAAACAGTCCTGTTCGGTTATGTCTCCCCTGGCAGATGCCTTGATGGTAATCGATGGCATGTTGTTGTCAATTTTGGAAATCAAATCGGTTTGAGCATATCTTAATTCTATGGAGATTTGCTTTTTTTTGTTCTTTCCGCATGGTACGGTGATAATGGCATTATTCATTTCATTGCGAATCCAGGCAAGTCCCCTGGTTTCTTCCGGAGAAACCCACCCGACCAGCTTCGTATCCTTAAACACCGCTCCACCTGCCAATTCTACCTGTTTTTCTCCTCCGTGTTCCTGTTTATTTTCCGTAGAAATGACCCGTTCTCTCATTCGTAAACCGGATACCATGGGCTGAATGGAATCGCTTAAAAAATCGGAAAATAAATCAATCACTTCCGTTTTCACACTCTCAGACGGAAGCTCACTGTATCGGAATAGGCTGGAAATGGACATGGCAGGAATATTTTCCAAGCCTGTTTTTGCAGAGACATAATTCCTGGCTTCACCTCTGGCAACAGCCACCCAGGTTCTCATGCGCAGTTCTACATTACGGGTGAAGAAATCAATCACCGGGGTAATATCGTCCCTGGCAACTGATTCACCAATGATAATGATGTTGTTATGGGCCCACATGATTCTCCTCGATGAAAATTTAGCCAGATTGCGGATGGCTTCAAAAATAGTATTTCCTTCTGCACTGGCGGTCCAGACAGGTTCATCAGCAGCTGCGGAGCCTCCTTTTCCAGGCTGCCCTCCTCCAGAAGGCTTGGCAATTTGAACGGTCACTCTGAAATCATCGGTATTCTTCACTTTATCAATGCCAACTGCCATGACCAGAGCCAAATCATTTAATTCCCTTGAGTCCCAGCAGCCAGAAAGAGAGAAAATCATCACAAAAACAAACATGGACACAACCCCCTTTTTCATGCTTCATTTCTCCTGTTTCTTATCTTCCTCCAGGATCTGCCTTTGTTGGAAGGGGGTTTAGGCTTTAAATCTTCCTCCTCAATCTGCCTTTTAGAGTTTTGGCCTTGGGTATTTTGAGGTCTTTGCAACATGGTCCACCAGGGAACCCTTACTGCCACATCTTTCATATCTTTCATCCGAAGCGGGCTGATTGGAGCTAGGTAAGGGGCTCCAAAGGAACGCAGGGATAATAAATGCATCACAATAAATATTGTTCCGGCGATAAATCCAAATACACCAAGAGTTCCAGATAAAAGTAAAAGGGGAAAGCGAAGCAAACGCAAGGAAAAGGATACAGTATAGGCAGGTATGGCAAAGGAGGAGATGCCTGTGGCGGCAATGATAATCACCATAGTAGGAGAAATAATACCCGCCTTTACCGCTGCATCCCCAATGACCAGTGCTCCGACAATACTTACGGCCTGCCCAACTTGTCTGGGCATCCGGATTCCTGCTTCCCGGAGGATTTCAAACATCGTTTCCATTAGCAAAGCTTCGATGATGGCCGGAAAGGGAACGGATTCACGACCTGCTGCAGTATTTAAAGCTAGCGGAGTAGGGATCATTTCCTGATGAAAGGATACGAGCAGCACATAGATTGAAGGTAGGGTTAAAGATAGAAAGAATGCGGTAAATCGGATCCATCGGAGAAAACTGCCCATAAAATATCTTTCATAATAATCCCCGCTGGCTTGAAGAAATTGCCACATGACGGTGGGAACCATTAATACGAACGGGGTATTATCCACAATAATCACAATACGACCCTCTAAAATGGCTGCAGCTGCTTTATCCGGTCTTTCTGTATGTTCGATTTGAGGAAAAGGGGAGAAGGGGGAATCTTCAATATATTCTTCTAAATATCCGCTTTCCAAAATGCTGTCTACATCTATGCGTTTTAAGCGTTTTTTTAATTCTTCTAATATGCCTTTGTCTGCCAAGCAGTCAATATAGGCCAAAGAAACATCAGTTTTTGTCATTTTTCCAATTTTCATATTTTCAAAACGAAGGCCATAATCACGGATACGCCTTCTAATCAGAGCGGTATTGGATCGGATGGACTCAATAAAACCATCCCTAGGCCCTCTTACCTCACCCTCGGTAATTGGCTCTGAAATGGAACGGGCATCCCACCCCCTGGTGGCATGGATGATGACTTTATCAGAGCCCTCAATGAATAGGGCGGTATCACCGCAGACAATACTGTCCAGTATTTGTTCCCATTCTTTCATCATCTTAACGGATGATGTCAGAACTCCGGCTTCCATCAAACTGGATATGGGGTCTACTTTCACCATCAACTCTTCTTCATTGGAAAATTGGGAGTAAGATACCAAGGGACGCAGAATGGAATCGTCAATTTCTTGAGTATTAACCAGCCCGTCAATATAAATTAAAAATGCTTTTCGATTATTTAAACCGGGAATGACAAAATGGCGGTGTACGATATCTGCACTGCCGCCCAATGTTTCTTTCAGGTATTGTTCATTGTCTTTTAGTTTCCGGTAAGCTTTTGTCTGTTTTTCCATATGGTTCATCCCACGTTGTATTTTTCTTATTTTGTGCGAGAACCTCTACTTTATACCAGTTTACACTGGTTTATAGAAAGGAACTAAGGATTTACATGTCCGCAGTTTCTTCCATATATTGCACTATGGTATATTAAATTGAGAAAAATAGGACTGGGGAAGTTGCTATGGAAAGAACAAAAATCCTTTTTCACTTCTTTATATGGTATTTAGTTGATCGGAAGGATCCTACAACCTCATCAGTCGTTGAGATGGTGATAAAGGCTTTTGGGTCTATGGATAGGACGATCTCCTTTATTTCCTTAATTTCAAACCGCGTCATGACACAAAGGATAATCTTGGTCTCTGTATTGGAATATGCCCCTGATCCATCAAGATAGGTGACTCCCCGCTGCAGCTTTGACCAAATTTCTTCGGTAATTTCCTTTGGTTTATTGGAGATGATCATGGCCGTTCTTCTGCTTTGTGCTGTTTGAAGAGCATCCACCATCTTTGAAGTAACGAATATGGCGATTAATGTGTACATGGCCTGTTCCAAACTATACAGAAAAACAGACAGCATGACGATTAATCCATTTAATATCAACATCACTTGACCCACTGAATATCCATATTTTCTGTTTAGCAAGATGCTGATGATATCCATTCCTCCGCCGGAACCCCCAATTTTTAACCAAATGACCACTCCGGCTCCCAGCAGTAGTCCTCCGTAAATGGATGCCAGTAGAGCATCATTGGTTACATAGGCATTAACCGGACTGATCAGATCAATCATGGCAGAAAGGGAAACAACAGCAATGGCACTGTATATGACAAATCTTGTGCCCAACTGTTTATATCCAATTAAAAAGATAGGTATATTAAACAAGAAGTACAAAAGACCTATGCCTAATCCGGTAAAATGATTAATTACGATGGTAATACCGGTTAAACCCCCAGACAAAATGTTGTTTGGAAGAATAAGATAATTGAAGGCAATCGCATTTACAAATGAACCAATTATGATAAGAACAATATGAAAGCAATAGATATACATTTTTTTGAACATGATTTTTTACTCCCTAATATTAAAATAACCACCTAATTATAAGCATTTCCATTAATGTTGGCAATGACTAATTCAAACGATTGATCAGCTGTAGATATGACCTTGTGGGTGAAAGGGGTTTGGAGGTTGGAATTTAAAGTAATGACCTATAATATTCGCCACGGATTAGGGATGGATAAGAGGGTAAACTTAAGCAGAATTGCAAGGGTTATCCATGAGTCAGGGGCAGATATAGTCGGATTAAACGAAGTGGATGTATTTTTTTCCAAGAGAAGCGAATATGTTAATCAGGTAGAGTGGCTGGCGAACAGGCTCCTTATGAATCATGCTTTTGCACCTGCCGTTGGGACTAAGGATTTTAATAAAATGGGAGGATATGGAAATGCTGTTTTATCCAGATATCCAATTGTTGATTTCAGAAATCACCCGTTAAGAAATCACGGGAAAATGGAACCAAGGGTCTTGTTGGAGGTGAAAACAAGAATTGAAAAAGAAATCCTACATGTTTTTTCTACCCATCTCACTTTGTTAAAATATTTAAGGGCCAAACAGGTAGAAGAGATCCTGAAAAAAGTTCATCAGATCCGTTTGCCGCTCATATTTATGGGTGATTTTAACGCCAGGCCAAAGACGGAAGAAATATCGTTACTTAGGCATTCATTTCGGGATTGCTGGGAAACTGTTCATTCCGGACCGGGTTACACCTATCCTTCTGGTAACCCACGAAAACGAATCGATTATATTTTTGTCAATAATATGTTGAAAATCATCAGTTGTAAAGTTGAGACAGGCTATAATGAAGCGTCTGACCACCTTCCTGTCATCGCCACTTTACGATTAAAAACATGACAGCAGGTTAGCGCCATCAATCTTATCTCCCCAATATATGGATTGATGGAACTAAACTTACATGACCCGCAGGGTCACAAATTGATATGAAAAGGTATTTTCATATCAAAGAATTTACTAAGGACAGCCTTCGAGTTCGTCCTTAGCGGAGGGGCTAGAGAACGGGAATTAGCCCTCAAACTGACTCCAACATCGAATTACCCGGATGTTTTTGAGGGCTCCGTTCTTTAGTCTTGGAGCGGACTTGTATTACTTCTCGCTCGAACTCGACTAGCGGACGTGTAAATTTTTAGTTCTATCGGGAGTCAGTGGCGGTTACCCAAGGGATAAATAAATTTGAAGGGAAAAGAATCATGAAAATGACAAAGAATAAAATGAAAAAGATTTTGGACATCATTGGCGAAATGTTTCCTGATGCCCATTGTGAATTAAACCATTCCAATCCTTTTGAACTAACCATCGCCGTTTTATTGTCTGCTCAGTGTACCGATGAAATGGTAAACCGGGTGACTCCCCGATTGTTTTCAAAATACAAAAAACCCGAGGATTATCTAGCGGTTCCGCTGGAGGAGCTTGAGAATGATATCAGGCAAATCGGTTTATTCCGGAACAAGGCGAAAAATATAAAAGGACTTTGTGAAATGCTTGTAAAGGAATATGATGGACAGCTTCCCAGAACACATGAAGAATTAGTGAAACTTCCAGGAGTGGGTAGGAAAACAGCAAACGTTGTGGTTTCCAACGCCTTTGGAACTCCAGCGATTGCGGTGGATACCCATGTAGAGAGGGTTTCCAAGAGACTGGGTATCGCACGATGGAAAGACACACCGATTCAAGTGGAAAAAAAATTGATGAATTTGGTGCCTAAAGAGGATTGGACACAGACCCATCACCGTCTGATCTTTTTTGGGAGATATCATTGCAAGGCACAAAATCCTAATTGTGATTCTTGCCCTCTCTTTGACCTGTGCCGTGAGGGGCAAAAACGATTGAAGAAAAATCACAATGACAAAAATTAAAGGATTCATCGGTATAGTCTAAGGTCCCTTTACCAAAACTAAGAAATAAACGGTGTGAAGGGTGGAGAAAAAGTGGATGCTTTATATCCCAGCTATGTGGACTATAAAACAGGTTTTTCCATGAGAAACCAAATATGTCCTTACGATAATCACTCGTATGATGAGATGGCAGAATTGGGACATTGTTATGACTGTCCACTGTTTCATCAAGCTGCATGTGATTTGGCTTTCCAAGCTTTTCATTAAAGCTTCTCAAATTAGAGAAGCTTTTTTATTTTTCGTTATTTGTGAATGTTTGGTTCAACATCTACAGACCGCTTGGGAGTGGTCTTTTTGCATATACTCACTTCAACTTATATAATGTATAGGATGTATGAGAATAATTTGGACTTTATAAAATAAACTTGGGTGAGATTATGGAAAGGGGAAAAGGATTTGAAACGATTTTTTATCATTAGCCGAGGAGATCAGGCGTCACATGAAGTGGTAATTCATATTAGACAAGAATTACAAAAAAATGGCTGGCAAGAAGATAACCAGCACCCTGAATTGGTTTTTTCAGTTGGCGGGGACGGAACTCTCCTTGAAGCCTTCCATCATTTTACACACTGTCTGGATCAAACCGTATTTTTAGGGGTGCACACAGGGAAATTGGGTTTTTACACCGATTGGAGGCCCCATGAAGTGGATTTTTTGTTGGAACGAGTATTAAAGGACTCATATGAAGTCGTCACTTATCCGCTGTTGGAGTTAAATATCATGGGAAACAAAGGAAATGAGCGATATCTTGCTTTAAATGAATGTACGATCAAAAGTCCGGTTAAAACGTTTGTGGTAGGCATCGAGATAAATGGTGAAGAATTTGAACAATTCAGGGGTGACGGTCTTTGTTTATCCACTCCTTCAGGAAGCACCGCTTATAACAAAAGCGTGGGCGGAGCCATTATCCATCCTTCACTGGAAAGCTTTCAATTGGCAGAGATTGCGTCCATCAACAATAGGGTATTCCGTACAATCGGATCTCCGATTATTTTTCCACATCATCATGTCTGTGATTTAATCCCCAGAACGGATAGTCATGATTTTTTTATTACCATTGATCATTTAACGGTTCATTCAAATGAAGTGAATAAACTTCGTTTTCGGGTAGCACCTGAAAAAGTAAGGTTTGCCCGGTATCGCAAGTTTCCCTTTTGGACCAGGGTTAAGGAATCCTTTATCCAGGAATCCGTTGATTAGGGGAAGATATCAATTCAACATAGGGTTAATCCGTTAATTGGTATTCTTTTTTAAGCGAGGGCGGAGCATGTTTCACCATCTGGTTTAGGATAAAGGCAAGAAGTGTGACATCATCAAAGATTCCCAATGGGATTAGAAAGTCAGGCACGAGATCGAACGGAAACAAAAAATATCCGATTCCAAGGCTGATAAACAACAGTTTTTTCATGATAGGAACATCATTTGATTTGAAAAACGAAATGATAAAAGGTATGGATTTTCGAATCTGAAAAATAAAAGATAATCTTTTAATAAATTTCTTCATTGAAGGTCCCTCCGTTTTATAGCATTTCCTGGGCAAGCGCAAAAGATGAGAATTCTCGATGATTTTATACAAAAATTGTCGGATTTTAGGGAAGACTGCCTTCATCTGAAAGGAGTATTCCCATGAATAAATATATCATATCTCTATTGCTGATTATATCGTTTGTAACCACAGCCTATCTTTACGGTCCTTGGGCTAACTGTCCGCTGTTGACAAGAATCTGCTCAATTTCTTCCGGTTGAATATGGTCTTTTTGAGCTTTTACTTTTTCTATGTACCTTTTGTATATTTGCAGTTCTTTTTTTTCTTGAGAAAATGGGTTACCTTGTCTTTTGGAATTTGAAGCAATTCAGGATTAAAAAATAGTATACTTACATTTACGAGCACGCTTAACTTTTTTGCTTTTTCTGTCCTTTCCTGGGACCTTAAATTCTGATTGTCATCGTCCAGCTTTATTTTTACATAGACATAAATCTTCTCATAGGTCTGCTTTGAACGCATTCAGTAAATCCTGGGATGTTCGACTTAATCGTCCTTTATACGCTTGAAATTCCTTTGCTGCATCTTCCACCTGTTTATAATCATTCTCCCATTGCTTAGTATTGGAATATAAACCTTCCAATTTCCAGTTCAAATGTTCACCCAAGCGGATAAGACCTTTCCATCTATTATAAACAAGGATGGAGAAGAGATGGAAGTGAATGGGTCCAACTTTATTGCCTACCTGGAAAACCAGGATAGGGAGATGCGAAAAAATGCCTTTCATTCTGTTTATAAAACCTATGGCCAATATGAAAATACTTTGGCTTCCATTTTACAGGCAGAAGTAAACACCAATCATTTCTATGCCAAAGCCATGGGCTATCCCTCTGCATTGGCAGCTTCCCTGGAAACCTCGGAAATCCCGGTTTCTGTCTACGATAACTTGGTCCATATCGTCAATCAACGGCTAGACCTATAATATTGGGCCTGAAATAAATGCATACGTATGACGTTTATGTTCCCGTTATCCGCCAAAAGAATGAACAAATTCCATTTGGGAAGGCTGATGGTCTTGTAGAAAAGGGATCGTCTCCTTTAGGCGAAGAATACAGGAAAATTTTAAATGAGGGTTTTAACAACAGATGGATTGACGTGTACCCCCGAAAGGGAAAAACAACGGGAGATCGATCAAGCCTCATCAAAGGAAGAACTGATATTCTACTTAAATCACTATTTGGAGCAATTTAGGACGACTTTATTCAGACAAACCATGTTTGCGGAATTTGAGAAACTGATTCATGAAAGGGCAGAAGAGGGAGAAGTTTTAACCGCCGCTTATCTGAAGGGATTGTATCACCAATTAAATAAAGAATATTATGAAAAAAAGTGGTGATTGATCCAGTAATTGATGTGGAGTGGGCTAGAATTCCCCATTTCTATAAAAATTTTTATGTGTACCAATGTGCCACCGGCTTTTCCGCAGCCAATGCATTGGCCCATCATATTCGTAAACCAGGAATGTCTGCGGTAAATCAATATCTTGATTTTCTAAAATGCGGATCAGCAAAAGACCCGATCACCTTATTAAAAGAAGCAGGGGTGGAAATCAAATATATCGTGTCAAGCGTCAGTGAAAATGTCATATTAAAACGTCAGTGATTCTGTCACTTTTTTAGATGTTCTTCATCCCTTGAGGGATGCTAGCTTGTATCGCTCATTTCATCAAGGGTAAAGGCAAAGCCCTCGCTGTCGCTCGCCCTTGATTTCATTCACGATACAAGCTATTAGGGCCATTAAGGGATGAAGGATGACCTATCTGTTGTAACAG
>NZ_JAKIHL010000005.1 GCF_021608135.1 Microaerobacter geothermalis | reverse complement strand
ACGACCCCGGTTCACTGTCATGCACTTGCATCCGCGTCGATTATACAGTAAAAACGTCTCAAGCCACTAAACTGACCTAATTATTTCGCGGCTACCAATCACAAAAAAAGCACATCGCAAAAAGCTCTTTTTAAAAGTGTCTTGACAATGGGGGCATTACATACTGGCTTTTTGTTCCAACCAGCAAGTGCCCTTTAAAGCCATACCAAAAAACATTCTTATTCTCCGAATTTTTTCTTAAATCCATAATACTTGCTATATACAGCCATCCCTCATGGGTTGGGACATCAGCCTTTTCCATCTTTGTTCTCTTCTGTTTTCCGGCCGTTTCAGCCATTTATAATAACCGCTTCTGGATACTTGCATGACCTGGCACATCTTCTCCATCCGAAATCCAAAGCGGTGCTTATAGATAAAGGAATAAATTATCGCTGGTCTTTTGCGAAGATGTGCATGGCCTTTTTTTAGATGGCGATCTTCTCTTCCAGATCACGACTTCGTTTTTGTAATTCTCGTTGACTTCGCTCATCCATGGAAGAAGGAATTCCGCTGCCTTCAACATTTTTGTCACTTTTTTGTTTATATTGTTTAATCCATCCATGGATAGTATTTGGAGAAATATCTAACTCCCGAGCTACTTGAGCTACGGTTTTCCTTCTTCAAAAATATACTCCACCGTTTGACGTTTAAATTCTAGATCATACTGACGCTGATTTTTCATGTAAACACACCTCAACTTTTGATAGTTTAATTATAATCTTTCCATAATCTGTGTACACTTTTTAGTCTAACATCACTACCTTAGTTACTACGAAATTTTAGCCATGCCAAAGCAAGGATGTCGGTCGATAGATTTTGTCATAAAGAGTATGAAATCTACGCTTAGGATTTTCCTTGGCACAAATATAATGTTTTCCAGAGTTCTCGAGCGTTTACATCGGTGTAGTTAGCAAGTTTACTTGCATTCACTAACTCTTACCCCCTTTAAACTTATGAACAAAGTAGAGGTCCTTCCCTCCATAGTGATTTGTTATCACTATGTTCGTTAGTACTATGACCTCCTCCGACTCCCTCTTTGCAGTCTACCGTTTCGCCTAGGCTTATTGGATTCCTCTTTACTTTCCGTAAGGAAAGTGCAAGGGAGTGTCTCCCCAATTCCGCTAATTACTTTCACAACATATCGCTCCCCCTACCCTGAGAGGTTCTTGAGTATTGGAATCCAAGTTCTACACACCGTCCATGGTCTTTTCCTATGCGCCACAGGCTCGATTCCTCTCTATCTGATTGCTCGGTCTCTTTTATCGAGGTTGCAGGATTCACTTGGTGTTACGGTCTGCTGTTTTGCTCGCGCTCTTTGAGTACTTTATCATGGAGCTTCAACCTTAGGTTTTCTTCACCAGTTGTCCGATAGCTACGAGGTGACTTGGCTCTTACCTCGGTTGGACTTTCACAACTAGCAATTAACGACTTACCTGGGCACGCGGCGCACAATATTAAAGCCGATAGGAGATTTCCTCCTATCGGCTTAAGCTTTACTATTTCGTTAGTTACATTTTTGTAACAACGATAACTTTAACTTTTTCTACACCATCAACAGTATCAGTGTAGATCTTAACTTCCATATCTTTGTAAAGTTCTTCTTTTGTTAGAACAGTTACTTCGTCACCATCTTGGTCCTTATCGTAGAACACTAACATGTCGTCAGCGTAGTAGTACCATGTTCCACCTACTTCGATTCTGTTGCTTCTTACAGTATCAACAACATCATCAGTATTAGCTTTAGCAGTTTGAGCTGTTACATTGCTTACTTTACCTTTAGCGTCAATAGTATACTTAACAACTTCACCAGCATTACCATATACGCTAGTAGATACAGTTGTTAATGTTTCTTGCCCGTTTTCAGTAAAGAGATCTAAGTTATAACCATCTTTAACTTGATATTTACCAGCTACAAGAGCAAAGTCAGAAGTTCCAGTGAAAGATGCTCCATCAAACAGAACTACTTCAACTTCTCCATCTTTAGTAGATGTGTATTCCACATTTACAGTAGCATCACTTACTTTAGACCAATCTAAGACTTCAACTTTAAAGTCTTTATTAGGATCTTTTTCAGTTAAGTTAAATACAAGTACAGAATCTTTTACTGGCACTCCGTTGATTGTTCCCAAATCTTCACTAACATCTTGGTTAGCATCAACTAGACTTGCTTCAACAAGATTATCAACTTCCCCATCGGAATTCACATTAAACTTGACAAGGTCACCTTTAGCATCAGCCAAAGTAGTGCCTACTCCAGTTTCTAATCCAGTTAAATAAGTCTCAGCAGCATCAACAGCTACATACTCAACTGTTTCACCGCTAGCTAGGAATAACTTAACTTTGTAAGTGGTTGTACCATAAGCATTAGTTTCTTTACCAGCATTGATAATTACAGCATAATCATCTGCTTCATTGGTAGATTTCTCGGAGATATCCAGAATCTTGCCATCTTTGTCAAGAACTAATTCAACATTATCCTCAATTCCAATTCCAGCTGTATCTAGATCTTTATCAGAATCAGTAGCAAATGCGCTAAACTCGTAAACAGTTCCGTCAACTTTAATTTCAGTTGCAGCGGATAAGTTAGGTTTAGCATATTCTAATTCACCAGTTACTCTCTCATCAGTTACGATAATGTAATATCTGTCATCTTCGATGGATCCTGTAGAACCAGGGTTCTTAGCAACAAAGATCACATCGCCTTCCTTAACATCTTCAACGGTGATTTCTTCTTCACCTTTTACAATGATATACTTTTCAACTTTTGTATCCTCATCACTTTGAAGAACTAAGTCAGCTTTAATTCTTACAATATCGCTTACCTTATTAATTACAGGATCAGCAGCTAATACTACAGGATCAGCAAAAGTTAATCCAGTAGCGAACTTAACTTTGGACTTTCCATCAGTATCTTCATCTAGGATTAAAGTAATGTCATAAGCTTCTTTCTTAAGATCCATTGTAGTATCTTCAGAATTAGATACTGGTGTATTTACATTACCTAACAAGGAATCAAGTGTAGATACTCCTAAGTTCCAAGTAGCTTTAGCATCAGCAAATACATCATAAGTTACTTCTTCATCATCAGCATTGATAATCTTAATCTTACTTACTTTGCTGTTATCATCATAAGTAATTGATTTAATTTCTTTAACTTTAACTACATCGCTAGACTCAGTCTTAACTTCCCCGTAAACAACATCTCCATCTTCGTTTAAGGAGATTTTTACTTCTTTACCAAGGAAGTTTTCTACATTTACACCTTCTACAGCTGTGTATTTGTCACCATTTTCATCTTTGAACTCTCCAGCTTCTAAGTTATCATTAACTGCAGGAGTTTCAACGACATAGACTGTTTTGTTTTCTGCGGAAAGATTGTCATCTAATAAAGTTTTAGCAGTTGTACCTTCAGTTCCACTCACAACATACTTCATATCGGAACCGTAACCAACACGAACCATCTTAGGCACAGCTAAAGCATTGTCAAGCATGGTGAACACTTCAAAACGTTGGATAGCACCATTAGCTCCCTCTTGGCTCAGAAGCTTCACTTTGTCAAGCAATCCTAATTCGTTAGCCTTAACAACGTAGTTAGAAGGCCAAACACCAGTAACGGCTGGTTCATAACCCAACAAGCGAACGATGATAGCCATTGCTTGTGCATAGGTCACAGGAGCTTTAGGAGCAAATGTTCCATCGCCCATACCCTTGATTAAACCTTGCTGAGTAGCAATATTGATAACGCCAGAAGACCAGCGGTTAGCTTCCACATCGCTAAATTGAGTTGGTCCTTTAGCCGCGTCAGCTGCAGCACTTAAACCAAGAACCCGAACCGCAACAGCAGCGAACTCTTCACGAGTCATGGTGTTGGTCCAGTTCATGTTGCCATTTTCGTCACCAGTTACTACGCCTAAAGCTTTCAAGCGCATTCCGGCTTTTTCACCATCGCTAGCGATACCATGGGCAAAAGCTGGTACAGCCATGGCAAATACTAGTACGAATACTAGTAAAGTGTTAATAATCTTTTTCATAACCTTTGTTTCTCCTCCTCTGATTATGTTTGGTTGAGAGATATGATTTTTATCGCTCTTTCCTCTCATTTGAAAACACCCCCTCCCTTGAGTCGAGCAAAATGGATTTCTATCTAATGCTCTACAGTATGTACTGTAGAAACTTGTAAGCATGATGTTTTTGTGCTTTCCAAGTATACTACGGGATGGACAATCTCGTAAAGAGAATTACCAAGATTTAGTCTAACATATTTTTGAACAAGCGTTAATAGATTTGTAAGAATTTTGCTTTGGAATTGGATTACATATAGTTAAACGTTCTTCGGTAGAAAAAGTTGCGGGTGATTCGAAATTTTTTTTGCTTTTGTCACTTATTCTTTGGGGACAATTCTTAGTATATCGAATCAAATGATCTCCGTAAACCATCAACAATCTGCCATCATGATGGTTCTGCTTCCAAATTATCCATTATTTGTACGTGCCTATCATATTTACTCTCATACCATACAGTAGGACACGCTCCGTAATGCTAGGAACATGTCCTACTGCTCTTCTATTCATAGTATTAGGAAAAACGAAGTTTATGCCCAAAATTTCGTGTTCAAAAATGACATTATCTAAAACTTCGGCAACAATTTCATCGTCTGCATCACCCGGGCTGCAATATCTGCTGCTTCATCCCTTGTAAGATAATCCTGGGGTCCGAAGCGAAGCTTCTTATCGGATGTGGTCTGCATTTGCTGGCCATCCATGATCTTTGCCTTGTAGACGGCAAAGATGGCTGGCTTGGCATATCGGTCCATCAATCCGGTATCGTTAAATGTCTTATCCAAGGTTGCAGCCAGTTTATTATCGTTGATCGGAAGCTTCAAGTCCATGGCTCTGGCAATCATGATGGCTGCCTGTTCTTTCGTTAAGAACCCATTGGGTTCAAAGGCTCTTGGCCGGATTCCCCGAATAATTCCTTCTCTGGCTGCCGTTTCAATGTACTTAAACTGCCAGAGACTATTGGGAATGTAGAATGTTGGAACATCATCAAAATAGGTATTGTTATAGTCGTAGTTAAGGGGAATCTGCAGGGCCTTGACCAACATGCTGGCAAACTCCCCGCGGGTCATGTAGTCATATGCCCCGAAATCATCCTCCTCCGAGGCATTCATGACTCCCTTCACATAGACGGCTTCAATCTGGTTGCGGTACTTCGGATGCTGGGTCACGTCATAGAAGGAATATTTCAGCTTCATGACCGCATAGTATCCAAACTCATCAAAGGGAACCGTCACCTGATTCTTCTTCTCATCTACCACTCCACCAATGTTCTCCCAACGATTCTCTTCCTGATTATAGTGGAAAACGGTAATCAGGGTTCCTGCCACACTGCGGATATTGGGATCATATTTCAGAGTTAATTCCCCCCTGGCCGTTGGAACCAGTTTTCTGGCTTCCGACCGATCGAAGAAATTATCGATGTCACTGCTTCTGGGCGAATAGGGAAGCTGTCCATCGAGAAGTCCTGCATTTTTTTGTCCACTTCCAGGTGATGGATCAGGTGCCATTCCCCCATCGATCCAAAAAAGATCACTGGCATAGGCAAATCTTCTGGGTGGACTTAGCAATAGGGAACCAAAATCAATATCCGATGCGTTTACATTTTGTTCCCTATCCACCACACCGTCAAATCGGTCAGCAATGGCAAACAGGATTTTTTGACTGGGATAGATTTCCGGAATCTTAGCAGAATCAGGTTCCAGCTTCTGCTTTAGAAAGGTGTCCTTCGGAAATTGAAGTTGCAACAGGCCGTCAAACACCTTATGGCTTTTTTTCATCTGTTCCTTCACCTGGGCTCCCGGTACGGAGGTTTCGGCATAAAATACAGATATTTCCCCGTTTTCCTGCTCCGTTCCCCTTACAATGGTAAATTTGATCTTGTTTTCTTTACCTGGTTTTAATCCGGTTACGTCAATATAAAACTCATCATTTCCCGATGAATTATCTTTAGTGGCCTCCAACTTGTTGACCAGTACTTTGTCGGCTCCTTCAGCCCTTATTCGAACCGTCACATAGTTCTTGTTAATCACTTTCCCATTGGGGGTAGGACTTAGGATCTCATATGAAATCAGCTCCCTTACCACCTTTAAAAATCCGGAGGTGGAGGCTCCGTCATTGTTAGACACCTTAAACCGATAAGTGATAGGTCCGGTATTTGGCAATGCTTGATTTTTCAAACGAAACTTATACTGATCCTGAGCCGTCTCTACTACTTCCAAGATGCCGTTTTTACTTCCTCCCCCATTACGGCTGGTACCATAGCGATCCACATAGGGATCACTATAAACCTCCCAAGTCACCACGACATCTTCACCGGTGGTGATTTCAAGTTTGGTGGTATTGCTAAAGGTTCCAAGGATATCCATATATTTCTCTGTCGTAACATATTGGTCTTCATTTTGCTTAAAAAGGGCATCGGTATCGCTGTCCGCCCCCAACGGTACCGGATACACATTATCTACATTAGGCAAATTCTTGGAATGCAGGTAAACCTTGATTTCATTTACGTACTTTGGTTCCCCCGGTTTATTCCACTCAAACCGAATGGTATTCTCTCCGTACACCAAACTGAAATTGTATGTACTGTCCTTTAATATTGCTTCAAATTCCTGGGGGTCCCCGCCTACATCAAATTTAAGCAGAGGAATCAAGGTATTGTTCAAGTAAATTTTGGAGTACTCGGTACGATCATTTCCCACTACATTTAACAGGCGACCGGTAATTTTGGTTAAATTATCGGTATCAAAAATCTGTCCGTCATAGATGTTGTTAAAGCGGACATGCTGGCTCGGAATATAGGTGATGGAGCGCTCATATTCAGGCGTGTATACTCCTGACCCCTGATCTACTTTAAATTTTAGCTGCTGTCTTCCCTTCGGAATGCTGTCAATTTTAACATAAACCGTGCTTGCATTTCCGGTGTTGGGTATGATAACCGCAGGGGTAATCGTTGTGGTTATGATATCAGTTAACCCGCTTTGAATAGAGGTAATTTTTAATTTGGTCACATCGGCTGGTTTATTGAAGGATATTTTCAACCAAAACGGCAGCTCAAACAGGTTGGTGCTCGTCCCCAAAGAAATCACCGGTTTGCCATCCAACTCCGCCTGGGTTTCCTGGGTGATGCTTCCAAGCACCTGTTTGACATCCGTAACTGCAATGGTATTGGAGTTTCTTAGTTCGAATAAAAACAGTCTCGATTCATCTATACCATTTTTAATTGGATTACTGGCTGAAAAGGTCACATTGTAACTTCCATCGTTCATTCCGCTGTTGATCTGTGAAAAATCATAGGTGATATAAGGATCGGAATCAGTTCCGGCGATTTTGTTGGCGGTGGCGGTGATGGATGAAGAACCATTCAACTTAATAATCACAGCATCGGATATGGAATCCTGTATGATCGCCGTTGAATCATTTAACTTCGGATTTGGCAGCAACATTTTACCGGAAAAAGTTACGTCTACCTGGATATTCGACACCTCGACCAATGGTGAATCCTTAAGTTCTTTTGTGACCGAATCTGCTTCTATTTTTAAATCGAAAAAGGTTACTTTTTGCTCATAAAAGACGAGTTTTCTGGTAGTGGTTAAACTTTGCTTGTTGTTTTGTATGACAAATGTAATCAGGTTATCTCCGGGCAACAAATCAATATCCTGTATAAAGAAGGTTCCCTGGCTATCAAAGGGAGTGGATTTCTTGCTTACTCCGCCCGTAGAGATGGTCACACTATCGGCATTTGGCGCTTTTCCCCGAATGGAAATCTTCTGGTTCGTCACAATGGTGACATCTGAATCATTAATAGGAAGATTTCCGCTTGGAGCCACGACTTCCAAATCATACAATATGGGAGCATTATCATAGATCACCCAAATGGACTGGGTGCGTTCTATCCCACCTTGGTTGCCGCTAAAGGTGATCTTGTTTTTCCCTTCGAACAAGGTGACACCAATCGCTTGAAAGGACAAACCGGAAACACTAAGGCCGCTCTTCGTATAGGTAGAGACCTGGCCCACTGTGGAACCTACATACTGCTCTACTTTGTACTGAATGGAATCGGCCGTAACCCCACTAAAACTTCCGGTGATATCAATCTTCGGCGTGTTCACGGTCGTAGGGGAACTCTCATACACGCTGTAATTGTCAAAATAGAAAAATTGATTGGTCCCGGTATGGCTGGTTGCCTGGGTCATCGTCGGCAATATCAAGGTAAGAGCCATTGAAAAAATAATCAAAAGGGACAGTATCTTTCGTTTCATCACTTGTTGTCCTCCTCTTCCCACATTTCCCTATTACTTACTCACACTTTTCCATATATCTCACACATCGGCAAACTTTGCTTATATGTTTAGACTTATTTGGGAAGAAAAAGTTACCATATAGAGAACTAAAGATTTGCACGTACAGCGAGTCGAGTTCGGCTTTAATCCTTGGTCGGGTGGGCTACTTTTTTCTTGATTTTTCTAATTCAAAATTTCGACCTCAATGACCAGGTCATTGATATAGTAGAGATTCACATTTTTTCCGGTTACTTCGGACAGTCCTTTTTCTGTACCTGCTTTTTGAATAAATACCTTTTTGGACAGGTTAATGAACCGATACGTTACATCCTCAAAGAGGCGCCAATTGGACGGATCCACATAAGCGATTTTGGTTGATTTCTTCTCCGCCTTGATATATTTCAAAGATCCATCACTGTTGGGCAGAATTTGGATTCGATCTCCAACGGCAAAGGATGCAAAGGACCCTGTCTTATTTTCAGCAGTTAGCCAGATGGTATCCTTATCTGTGATGGTATAGCTCTTCGTCGTTCCGTTATATAAACCCACCGTAATGGATTTGTTGTATAAGCTGACTTGGGTAATCTGCCCCACTTCCAAAGGATATTGGGCAACGGCAATCAGGTCGTTTCCGGTAAACTGGAGCCTTAAGATATCTCCGGCCTTTAGATCTGACCATGAAGGGTTGGCGATCCCTTCTATGGTAAGTTGGGTATCCCGTTTATCATAGTAATAGGTCTTGGAATTGCCGTCTTCATCTTCTACTTTTATTCGTTCACGGGAAGTATTGATCTCATCAAGGGTTCGGATAATGGACCGCTTCACCCAGATTTCATCCACCCTTTGGCTACTGTCAAAATGGAGGACCACTTCATCTCCGTCATCAACATCATCGATATCCGGGCTGCTGATGTCAATGGCATCCACATCTACGTCACTGATATAGGTGTAGGTAACATTCTTCCCTGTCAGGGAATCATAAATCGTAATTTCTCTTCTACGATCGGTAATATCCACTACTTTTCCTTCAACGGTGTTAATGACTTCAATGTATGTCACCTTGTTGTCATCCAGTGAAATCTGCACCCGTTGATCCGTGGAAAGATCAGTTAAATCTGGACTGCTGACCCCATCAATCCGAACTTCTACGTTTGGATCAATTTCATAGGCTAAGAGCTTATTGGCATCATTTCTTAAATTAATCACCAGATTGCGTGTATCTACATTGATTACTTTTCCGGTTAATGCCGAGATCACGGTACGCCCCAGCACTTCGATCCTAGAAATTTTACCTTCTGTGATGGAGACAGAAACTTCATCCCCAACCTTCACATCCTTTAGTGCAGGCTGATTCAACCCTTGAATGATAATTTCTGCATCAGGGCTTACTTCATAGGCCTGAAGTTTCCCGGTTTCCCCGCGAAGGGTTAAAATATTGCTCTCAGGAGTAAGTTGAACAATGCTTCCCTTCAATTCCGCCTGCTGTTTCATTTGGATTAAAGTTACTTTGGTAACGGCATTGTTCTCCACATCCAGCTTCACCTTGTCTCCGACTTGAATGTCCCTTACGGTTGCAAAGCGAATGCCTTGGTAATCAACCGTAGTGGTGCTGGAGAGCAGATAAGTCTTGAGACCGCCGATGGTGTTCAATGTCATGATGTTGTTTTGCAGATCAAGAATCGCCACCGTTCCTTCAACAGATCCTCTCGTTGAGACAGAGGAAAGAAGGATTTCCGTTACTTTTCCTTCACTGTTTAGGGTGACTTCTAACTCAACCCCTGTTTGAATATCGGATAGTGAAGGAACAACCGATGATGGCCCCAATAGTCGCACATTGGGAGTGATTTCCAGCGTAACAAGCTGATTGTCCTTATTCTTGATTACGAGCAGATTTTGACTCTGGTAAAAACTGATCACTGTCCCTTTAGTCCGTGTAACCGGAGGGGCCTGGATCTCTCCCATTTCTATAAATTTTACACTGCCATAGGTATCTGTGATAAATTGTGCAGCCCGATTCTTAGTCAATTGGGACGGAGTCCCTTTTGTTTTCCCATCATATACGATTGTTGATAAATTGATGCTGTACCGCTTCGTTTCCCCATTTTCATTAACCAGAATATCGGTGGTCCCTACCTCCAGAATGGTTCCCTGATGCCATCCCGAAAGGTTGGTATAGGGCAATACCCGACTGATTAATGCAGCCATCTCTACCCTTTTCACAGCCTTATTAGGCTGAAATGTCCCGTCATTATATCCGGTAACCAACCCGAGGTTGACCGCTACTTCAACATAACGGATGGCCCATGACGGAATGCTGGCTCTATCTGTAAAGGTTAGGGTTTCACCGGATGCCCCTGTTACGTCTGAATCCTTGCCAGCGGTTCTAACCATCAATTGGGAAACCCAGGCACGGCTTGCTGGCTGATCCCACTTGAAGCGATTTTCTTCATACTTGATCAGACCATGCTGATAAGCGACCACAACATAGGCTTTTGCCCAGGCAGGATAAGGTTTTCCTTCAGGTTCAGGAAGGTAAAAGGATGAAGTGTCTGTCAATTGATTCACTTTATCCTGCAATCCCTTTGCCCGGATGGCCATAATGATGGCCTGTAGCTGGGTTACCGGCTGCTCAGGGGCAAACATCCCCTTGTCATCTCCTTGGATAATTTCCAGGAGGCCGGCCTTGGCAATATCTTTGGCCCCCCAATAGTTTTCCGCCACATCTGGGAAGCTTGTTCTGGGAGCAGCTTCGATAGATGCAGGAACAAGCGTAATAAGCATGAACAATGTAATCACGAAAGATATCCACTTTCTAGTACATTTCGACATGATGCACACTTCCTTTCATTGCTGTTTTTCCTTTGCACTTTCAGAATTTATAAGTTTTGTGGATGAAAGTATAAGAAAAACTACGGCTTTCGCTATTGAGGACTTGGCGATAAGCCAAGTTTTTCTAATCTGACTGAAATTGTTTATCATTCCCGAATCCAATTTTTTCCCAAGGGATATCCTTCGACATGTTTTGGTGAATTCCTGCAATATGTACAGATGATTACTGAAAAACTAATTTTATTTTGAACACATGAAGAGCCAACCACAATATATGTGGTTGGCTCATCTACGATTTCGAATGATCACCGAATCCGATATTTATTCGAAAAATAGTCTATACAGGATTGTTGCGGCTTGACCACGGGTTGCAGATAATTTCGGTGCGAATTGAGCATCGTTCATTCCAGTTACCAAGCCATTAGCTAAAGCTAAAGATACGTCTTCTTGTGCATAGGAGCTGATCATGTCCTGATCATTAAATGTCGTATTACCAGCCGAATATTGTAGACGATCTGGCAAGGACTGCCTTAATGCCCGCATTAGCATAACCACCATGTCTTGACGGGAAATTAAAGCATTTGGAGCAAACTTTCCGTCAAACCCTTTAACAATTCCTGCTTTAGTTGCTGCAGCAACATAAGGAGCAAACCAATCATCACTAGAAACATCACGATAATCTCCAACTTCAGCTTCTGATGTATCTAGATTTAGCAAGCGAACCAGCATCGTTACAAATTGCGCACGTGTGAGCTTATCCTCTGGTCCAAATGAATTGGCTGTTAACCCCTTTATAACATGTTGTGCAGCCAATACTTCAATTTTATCTTGAGCCCAATGCCCTTCGATATCATTGAAGTGTATTGTATGCTCTATAGCAGCAAAACGACCGAACTGTGAAGTGGTTACCTTAACCGCAGTGTTATCCCAATTCACAATACCGCTGACATATTTCCACGAACCATCGGTTTCTAGGTATACGCCTACTTTACGTGGATCTGCAGCTTCATTCAATTTAATTGAGAAAGTAATAGGTTCTGTTAGGGTTCCGTCCCCATTGATGGAGAAGATTTTAGACACGATATTGGATTGATTCATTGATTGTATTCTAACATTTGACTTATCTTCTGGACTTTCCACATTTACTTTTAAGTTAAGCCCGTTATCTCCTCTTAAGCTGTTTAAGTTTTCTGAAGATATTTCGATCGCAAATCCATCTCCCACAATGGTTAATCCTTTACCCGAATTAATCATTTTATCAACCGTTTCAATATCAATGGATACATTTATTTCTCCTACATCGTCTGTTGATAATGTTGAAACATCCACTTCTACAGTTTTCTTTGAATCGTCCGTTAATTGGGATGCAATCTTCTTCCCGTCAACCTTCACTTCAGCAGACTTTTTGCCGTTTTCATTCGTCTTAACGGTAACGGTTCCTTGGCCGGTTTCTGTAGTCGTGGTTTGTCCGGTTGAAGGTGTACTTATTCCTCCACTTGAACCCTCATCATTTGAACCACCACTAGAGGTTAGTTTCGTAACTTTTAAGTTAACGGTTGTTTCATTGCCTGCACCATCAACAGCTTTAAGAACAATTTCATTCAATCCGTTGTTCAGATTGAGTGATGTTTTAAACTGACGTTGATCCAGAGTAAAGCCACTATCCAGCCCCTTAGATGGAATGGAAGCAAGCAATTGATTATCATTTACCCAAAAGTCAAAACTGCTAATGGTTTCACTAACTTGACCCGCTAATGAAATAGTAGATGAATAGGTATTCATTGTTCCCTCATATACCAGGTTACCCTGTTCATCACTTGTTTGTGTAAGCGTAATGTTCGGCGAATCTAACTGAATACTTGGCGATGTTAGATCAACAAATACTTTACGATGATAATATCCACTATTTCCTGCCAAGTCCTTATAGTGTAATTCAATATTTTGCTGACCTTCTTCGGTAAAGTTAACTTGTTCTTCAACAAGATAAGCAATACCAAAGTAATCGAAGACATCAACTGATATTGCTTCATCCATACCAGGTACATACAATGTCACTGAATCTGGATCGAGATCAGTATCAAACGTATAGGCAGAGACTTCACCAGTGGCATTACGACCATTAAAGATGTCATAATACCATGGAGAATCGAAGTACCAGGCAGGAGCTGCTAGATCCTTAACAACCACATAGAACAATCTTCCTACAACATTACCTCCTGAATCTTCCGCTACAAGCTGAACATCTAATTCTTGTCCGTCTTTATATGGGGTCATATCAACGGTATAAGATGTATCTTCAACGGGCGGATTACCAATCAGCTGACCATTTATGGTAAGTGACAATCGATACACATCTTGCGTTACAGAATCTGGGTTGTCATAACCCCACTTAATAAGATAGGTATCTTGATTTGTTCGATCATAATCTTGTACCTGAGGATAACTTAAAACACCTGTTGGGTACAGATACAAGGCAGCCTCATCGCGATCCAGAAAACCTCCTTCAGAATCATAAGCATCCAATGTGAGTGTATAGGTTCCTTCAAAAAAGTTGGAAATATCTAAATCATAGTTGTAAACAGAATCTGTTACTGTAAAGTAAACCGAATCCGTTACAGAAATATCTTCCTCATTGTAAACATTGAAGATAACCGAATCGACGTCTTTACTCACTTTAAACTCAATAGGCAGATAAACATCATCTTCAACACTGTATATTGGGCTTGTGAACAAGACATCAAAGGTTTTGATCATATTAACAACTACTGTTTGTTCTCCCAACAAAGACTTTGAGTCATCAAAAGCACTTAAGGTTAGAGTTGTCTGAGTTTCTTCCGCATTAAACTCATAGGTATATTCACTCGAAATTCCTGTATCAATCTCTTGAGTTTCAAGCGATTCACCTTTACCATAAACCGATATGACAACACTTTTCACCCTATCTGATAGTACCGTATAATCAATCTGCGCAACTGGATCGTCATAAGAGACCGTTAAAGTATCGTCAACATTCAAGCTAAGTGCATTGATACCCTTTACATCTTGTTGGACCATGGCAAGAACTTGTTCTGAACCTGAATCGGTTAATCCTATGGCTTTAATCATGATTGTATGATCTCCATAGGTTAACGGTAATTCATACCCATGATGCCAACTTAAATCTTCTTCATCAGCAATTCTAAAAGGAATATTACCATCAAGAGTAATTTCTATATCCGATACTTCCTGGGTAACATCCCAAGACAGCATGACAGACGCCTGACCTTTATCAACTGATGCACCGTAGAAAACAAACGGAAGCATATCAGTTTTTGCAAAGGTATAGTTTCCTGCGTAATCGAGAGCATATACCTCTGCGTATGCAACGTCAGTTAACTCAGTTAATGATTGGATGGCAGTATAACCATTTTCCGTTTCATCTGTTCCCACAAATCCACTGTCTATTAGGTTGCCGTTTGAGTCGTAAATCGTGTAGTCATAAGCAAAAATGCCAGATTCATCGTTTCCAATTATTTGTAGCTCTTTACCGTTACCATTGGATACTAATTGGACTGATACAGTTGGTTTTACGGTATCAACCTTTACAGGATACAGATACTCCTGACTTTCTCCAGCATCTACTCCATAGGCTTGAACAACAGTTTGAACATAATACTGACCATCTGCTACCAGATTACCATTAACCGTTCCATCCCACTCATTAAATGAAGTGAACAGCTCATCAGTTGATGATTCATAAGTATTTTTTCTCAAGTCATTTTCTTTCGTCAGGGTTCTGATCTTCTTCATATTACTGTCAAGAATATTAATCTCAAATGATTTTGCATTTCTTAACAGACTATATACCGGTAGAACAGCTTCCTGTATCCCATCTCCATTTGGAGAAAATGCTGCATACCCATCCTTATAAAGCTCATCAAAAGTAACTCCTAACGGGAACCCTTCGTACCAATCATAGAGTCCAGATATCCAATAATAGGAAGTATCTTCTTTTGACCAATGGTCATCAATTACAGGTGGGGTGTTCCAGTCTCCGTAATACCCGAAGTAGGGTACCACCAAATCAGGCGCATTTTGGGTTTCATCGGCAGTAAGATATATCCAACCGTCTACAAATTGGTCCTTCTTAAATCCTTCAGGCAAGGTTAGAGTGACATCAAATGAAACTTCACCTTTTGCAGGGACTGTTACACTTTCATTTTCAAATGTAACAATTGCTCCTTCAATTGGTTTTAATGACAAGGAATTGTATTCCAATCCATCTCCACCTGTAAACGTTTCATCCTGATAGGCATCTCCCCTTAATTGGTACGTATAATCGGTATCTGCTAAATTTTTTGCCGTTAAGGTGAAGGTAATGGATTGAGCATCAAAATCCTTAAGAGCAACTCCAGCCTCTCCATTATCCCCTGTAATAAATACATCCGTAGAAACCGCTTTATCTAATTGAATACGACCAGCCCCTTGCAGCCTAACAGAGTAAGGTGTATTTTCATTGGATGCATTAGGGTCCATAAGAACCTTAGCAGTATTAGACAGGGCTGTTCTTATATCGTTAGGGGTGTAATCAAAATCGGGATATCGTTCTCTAAAGGACTGGATGACTACTGCCGATGCTCCGGTCACATGTGGCGCAGCCATGGATGTTCCACTAGCACCTTCATATTCATTATAACGAACACTAGAGTAAATATTACCTCCTGGAGCTGTTAATGTGGGCTTAAAATTAAGGCTGGGTTCCGGACCCCATGAAGAGAAATCCGTCATAGTGTCCTTTGCCAAATCCCCTACAACTGGCTGATCATTAAATGTTACTTTTAATGGCGTTCCGCTGTCCAATGCCTCTTTAATGGTTCGTCCATGTTCACCTAATATAAAAGCAGCAGGAATTCCTTCGTTGCCTGTAAAACCACCCATGCTAACATAGCCGTCAGCATCATCTCTGTTGAAAATGATCGCCGCAACAGCACCGTTGTCAGCTGCATTCTGAACTTTCGAACTAAATGTGAACTGACCTCTTTTAATTAGCGCAACCTTACCTTGAACATCGATTTCTTCAAAATCAGAAGCTGCACCTAAACCTGCATAAACGAGATCATACTCTTTTCCTACCAAAGTTGAAGGCTGAGGTAAAGCTCCTGCCGCCATCATCGGTACATCTTTCAAATTATATATCCCCTCGGTTTCGCTACTAACTGGTTCACTTAGGGTAAAGGCTTCAAAAAGAGCCTTTTCGTTAACAGATGCAGCTACACTAATAGAAGATGGTGAAATACTAGGGGAACCTACCATTGCATAATCTGAATTGCTTGCAAATGGCAACCAAGCTGATGAATATGATGAGTTCCCGGCAGATATGGTAACAACAACGCCTGCATTTGTTGCATTTTCTACTGCAAGGATTTCTGGATCATCTGCTACTACAGCACCAGCAGGTGATCCCAAACTCATATTAATGACATCTGCACCATTTAATACGGCATGCTCTATAGCGGCTATTAATTCATCTGCCGTTGTACTTTCACGATCTGGATCGTTTGAAAATACTTTTTCTGCTAAAATCTTTGCTTTCGGAGCAACACCCCTAAATGGCTTTCCATCAATTATTGCTGATTCATCATATCCTGCTGCTGTCCCAGCTACATGTACCCCATGTTGACTTGAAGTTCTATCAACAATGTCATTATTGCCATCCGCCCAGTTATAACCACCTATAATTCGCTCCGTATAACCTGCTCCATTACCAGTAACAGGGGAGCGGTCTTGGTTATCTCCTAGATTAAGGGTTTCTTTACCGGATCCGCCAAAGGCAGGATGAAAGTAATTTACCCCGGTATCAATGATGGCTACTACGGTACCTTCCCCGTCGTAGGATGGCCATACTGAATTTGCACCAATTAAGGGTGCACTGAAGTACATATCAGGGTCAGCGGAGAATGTTTTATCAGGATAATATTCATTCGCAATCCGAACATCTTCAACTCCCGTTATTTTCTTTATTTTCTGAATATCCTTATAAAAAACATCCCCACTTATCGCATTCAGCATGTATTTAAACTGATTTCTAGCTGTAAAATTGATACGTTGAACTTTTAGACTGTTAAGTAGATTTGTTTGTTCACTACTAATATTTTTTTCCAGCTTCGAAAGCGTATTAGCAGAAGTACGATTTAACATTTGTCCGATTTGGTTAAGACCTTCAACAACGGCTGACCCTTCAAGTTTTATGATTACTCTTACTTTATCATTCGGCTGATATTGGGTACTTGGCGAAATAGATCCATTGCCCAAGTTTTTTAGGTTACCAAATCTTTCCGATAGTTTTTGAGATTTTGCTTCCAATGATAGTTTCTGCAAAATCTGCTGTCTTAATTGTTTTGCTATTTCTACTCCATCTCTTTCCTGAATTGACCCATGGTTGAATGCATAAGCCGATGAAAATGGTGTAATAACTAATGCCAGGGTCAATAATATACTAACCAGTCGTGTAAAAGTACTTGACACTAAGTAATTCCCCCTTCTTTTCATTTGTCTTGTCTTATTCAAAAATCTCACATCTTCACCCCCTTTCCTTCGCAAAACTCGTGACAAGAACACAAAATAATTTCTATATATCGCCTGTTAATTCCTTCTATTTTTTAGAATATTTTTCCGACATTTCTCGACATACGTCGACAGATATTCAAAAACAGATAGAAATTTTTCCAAAACCGAGCATAGGCCCGGTTTGTATTTATTATTCGCGGCTAATATCATGAACCGATAAGAATTTTTTTGTATAACTTTTCAAACCAAAAAAAGAGAGTGGTATCCATTCTGGGATAATCCACTCTCTAATAGGTTTTTCCTTACGTTATTTTACCTGTTTTGGCTTTAAGCCTTGGCCGAACCGCTTGATTTTTCGCAGAGCCCTGAGAACGGGACGATGGCGTTTTCCAACTAGGCCGATGATTTCTGCACCGATCGTAAGGGCGATAATCACGAGGCCCACAATAATAATTGGAATCCAGAGGGAGGTTCTGGTTTCATAAAAAATCACCGCGCTCACTCCAAACAGCAGGCTTATTCCATAGATCATAAGCACCGTCTGTCGATGGGAGAAACCAAGGTGAAGGAGACAGTGGTGTAAATGGCTTTTGTCCGCCACAGAAATCGGCTTTTTATTCAGCACCCTCCGCACGATGGCAAAAAACGTATCCGATAATGGTACCCCCAAAACCAGGATCGGAATAATAAAAGTAAACAGGGTTACCGATTTGAAACCCAAGAGAGACAACACCGCAAGGTTGTAACCTAGAAACAAGGCCCCCGTGTCTCCCATAAAAATTTTTGCCGGGTAAAAGTTAAAATAGAGAAATCCCATGATACTTCCCAACAAAATCGCACTGATCATCGCTGCAGGAACATTGCCCATGGCAAAGGCAATCACCATCAAGGTTCCGGTGGCAATGGCGGAAACCCCAGCAGCCAATCCGTCAAGGCCATCAATGAGGTTGATGGCGTTCGTTACCGCAACGATCCAAAATATGGTGATGGGTATACTGATCCAGTCTGTTTTAAAGTTCAAAACCCCATCAAAGGGAAGATTTACAAAGTCCACTTGAATTCCAAAAGGAACCACCGCAGCGGCTGCAACGATTTGCCCGAAGAATTTCCATTTGGGCGAAAGCTGATAACGGTCGTCAAGGATTCCAATCATCATAATAATGGTTCCCCCAACAAATATTCCTCCGAGTGTGTCCACATGGGTTTCAGACGCGGTAAAGTACATATACAGATACACGAGAGCAAAGCCCAGATAAATGGCCAAACCTCCCAAACGGGGCATCACTTTGGTATGTACTTTTCTTTCATTTGGCTGATCAACGGCTCCAATGCGAACGGCCAGTTTTTTTACTAACGGAGTTGTGATAAAAGTCGCAAGCATCGCTGCCATAAATAAAATGATGTATTCCATCATAATTTAATAAAATCCCCTCTCATACATTACCCTGATTTCAAAGGATGTAAGGTCTAAAACCGGTTTCTCTCTTTCAACGTCCGGTTTATTTTTTTCAGTTTTTTTAAATTCGGTGTGCTGATATCAGTTATACACCCAAAGCGTTCTTGCCGTCAAATGCAAATTATTTCTCCCAAATTGCAGAATTCCGAAAATGAAAAGCCTTCTCTCCATTTCTCATGATGGATCTTCGTACAGCTCTTATTTGCATCACTAAATCTCATTTTCATCACTAAAATTATTGACGTTTGAAAAAGGAAAAAGTTTCACTTCTTGGACGAATTTTTACAGAAAAGGACCAATCCCATAAACTTGGGAAGTGCCAGCATCCTTCTCCATCTGGATGGCTGTTGAATGAGCCGGTAAAGCCATTCGATGTTTAGCTTTTGCCAGATCAGCGGAGCCCGTTTCACCCGGCCGGCAATGACATCAAAACAGCCTCCCACTCCCATCATGATACAATTCGGCAGTCGGTGGCGGTTTCTGTCAATCCATAATTCCTGTTTTGGCGAGCCCATGGCCACAAATAAAAAGTGGGGATGTTTTTGCTGAATGTCAGAAATAATTTTCGCTTCTTCCTCCGGTGCAAAGTATCCATGATGGCTCCCGGCGATTTGAAGATCAGGGTAAGCAGCGGCCAATTTCTCTGCTGCAATGTTCAATGTATCCTGGGATGAGCCCAATATGTATATCTTCCAGTGGTTTTGTTGACATTTTTTGAGCAATTGAATCAGCAGGTCGTATCCGGTAACCCGCCCAGGAATATGGACGCCCATTTGTTTTCCAGCCCAGACAATGCCTGTCCCATCAGCAGTCACCAAGTCAGCTTCTTGAGCGATCCTAATCAATTCCGGTTGGGTCCTGGCATTCATCACATATTCTGGGTTGGCGGTGATGACAAAATAAGAATCCCCTCTCGATACAGCCCGCTCAATCTCACTTAAAGTTTGAGCCATATCCAATGTAGAAAAGGGGATGTTGAAGAGGAGAAATTTATTTTTGGGTTGGATATTTTGTGTTTTCATTTGCTTGATTCTCCATTGATTACTTAAGTCGCTTCCTAAAATTATACATTAGAATCAGAGGGTGAATCAATTGATGATTCACCTTTATACCTTTCGACAAAATTCGGAAAGTGACAGGCACCTAAATCAAATTAACTTTACGGAGCTCTTCCATTAGTGCGGGAAAACGGCGATATTTTGAATGGAGTTCTTGAATATACTTCTCCCATCGGTCTTGTTGTCCCGCTTTTTTGCTCACCCTTTTCAAATTCTTTAGCCATTTGGCTGCTTTTTTGTAACCCTCTCGTTTTTTTGACTGGATATACCACTCTGCAAAATTCTGATAAACTGACACCAGTTGTTTTGGATCCTGATCCTCCATCTTCTTATAAAGTTTTTGAGCGTAGGATGGAAGATATTCGGGTGATCGATGGTATTTTGAAAACTCTTTCCAAGCTTCTTTTATTTCACCCAAAAATATTAATATTTCAATATAATCATGTCGATTTCTTTCATTCGCTTTTATATGATTTAACCATTCCTTTATTTTGATTTGTTTTTCACTGTCATCCTTTAATTCGGTTAAACATTGCTTAAACAAATCTAATGAAGGGATCTGCAGTAACATTTTGATACGCCATAACTGGGCAGAAGCTGCATCCTTCTTCTTCTGAAAAATTCTTATTATCCATTCATAGTATGGTTTGCTTTGGTATATTGGGAGGGTTTCAATGATTCGTGTTAAACACTCGATGGCTTTGTTCCATTGTTTATGTTTTTCATAATACTGGACAAACATGGTTATTAGAGAAGAGCTGAATTCTTCAAATCTTGATGCTGTTTCTATTGCCTCTTGTTCCTTTTTAAATTCTAAACTTAAACCAATCCACCAATATAGGATACTCCCTTCTTCAGAGTGAAAGGTAACGGGTTCTTCAGACATTAAGCTGGGTGTGTATTTTGAAATACTACGTTTTAAATGATTATAGGTGGCAAGGTCCAGAATACATTCTCTAATGATCGGCATCCAACTGATCAAGTCATTTTGACCATGACATTGTTGAAGGATCCAGTCCATGATTTTTTTCAGAAGAGTATCCGCTTCTTTTTTATTAGGTGAGTCAACGATCCTATTGATGGCTTCAATCAAATGCTCTTCCCACTCATCACAGATATAAATCAAATCATTATCCCCATAATCATCATCAAATTCCTCTGCCCAGGGTTCCAGTCTTTGTTTCGTAACCATGAGTCCTGCTATTCCAGCCACCCAATGCCCTCTAGAGACAAGAACTTTTAATTCTTCTGCCCAGCGGTTAAGTCTTTTTATCCCCGGTTCAAAATCCCATTCAGGAGCATCAACATAATCCCAATGACGGTGGGAATATATATAATTTTCCGTGTGAACCATCTCCTGAAATAATGATTCGCATTCCTTCAATACTCGAGGTACTTCTTTTTCATAATAGGTGATCGCTTCTTCCCAATCTAAGGATAAGACTTCTTGAGACTGTATTTGTTTTGATCGCTTTCTTTCCTGCAAGATTTGCATGAATTTTTCTCGGACTTGTAGGTCGCTTGTTGTTAATTGGTAACAGATTTCCTTTAGTTCATCTGGTGAAAGATTTTGGATAACAGGATAGAGTTGATCTTTTTCCGAAGCCTCCGTGTTTCTAACTGAAGAAGAATGTTCAGTTGCGGAAATAGAGCGATTTTCTGCAGAAGAAGAATGATCGCCTAGAGGTTTAATCTGATTCAGCACGGCCTGGTAAACCACTGCTGCCATATGTTTGCAGTAATCTTCATATGGGCAGTCACATTCACTGTCAGAAAAATCATGCTGATTCACCCTAACCGTATACTCGCCATAATTACCATATACCGTTGCTTCAATCCAATCCTCATGGATGGTAAGATCCTCTACTTGTCTGTCAAGGTAATAATGGTATCCCCGTTGAATGATATGAGGCTCGATGTATCTCCTCATCTCTTGTTTTAAATATTGAAGGTTACTCTTCATAGGTTCCTCCGAAAATAAAACTTATTAATCCCTATCCATAGACTATCATAATGACTGAATGTTTAGGAGAAGTAATTGTAATCGACAAAATTCGGAAAGTGACAGGCACCTGATTTAAACAATTACCAGCTTCTTCTCAACCTTTTCTACGTATTTCTTATAAGCTTTGGCTCTTGATTCTTCATCGCCAGGAATTCTGCTCAGGACTTTGTTTGTGTCGACCATTCGGGGGGCTTGCCATCGGCTTTTTACATAACAGCGATAGCTGCTCCAAGGATAATCCGAAGGACTCTTTACAAGATTAGCTTCAACTGGATTTCGATGGATATACCGGCTTACCTGTAAAAATCCATATTCATCCTTTATTGGCCCACTGTAGTATCGTTTCTCAAATAAGTGGCCTGACAGGGAGTATCGATTGTTGTAGTAATCAGCATAACGTTTATTTAATAAGGCCATTAACTTAGAAAGTGGCTCTTCGCTAGTGGAAAGCATCAAATGAAAGTGATTCTTCATCAAGCAATAGGCATACATTTCAAAGGTTACTTTTTCGGCAACGGCATCCAGCAATTCAAAAAACACAAAAATATCTTGCTCATCCCGAAATAATTCCTCCCGCCAATTTCCCCTGCTTACCACGTGATAGGTTACCCCTGGTAACCAAATTCTAGGCTTACGGCCCATTAGAAAGCACCTCCGAATATGGTTTTTATGGGTATAATCCATTTCTCTATCACTAAAACAAACTTATGTTCTTATATATTAAGATAAAACATATGTTCTGATGCGTCAACCATTTTTTTGGGTGAAAATGTTAAAAATCCCCTTAAGAGGTTCCAACAAATATAGACTCTTAAGGGGAAACTGTTTCGTGATTATACTTTTCGACAAAATTCGGGAGGTGACAGGCACCACCTGAACCACCTAAAATAAGGTGTCTTCGAAGGTGCGGCCGCCGTGCTGGAGCTGCTCGATTAGCACTTCTCCTCTGGCTTCCTGTTTCAACTCCAGCTCCCAAAATACGGGGAACCGCTGGCTGACTTCTACTTTTATTAACTCTGGCGGGGAAAGTACCAGCCATTGAAAACGCAGTATGTCGGCAATGGCAAAGATCGGATCAAGGATATGGGCGGAGACGGCCTGTCCAAATGGGTTGTCGGATATTAATACGGTCCAGTTGTTTCCGGTACCGATCTGCCGTTTGTAAGTCATCAGCATCATCATCACCAAAGTGCGGGCAGCCAATAGCTGTCCACCGCTGCCTTTGGCTTCCTTCATCGATCCTTTGTTGATGGTTTCCCATTCGGTGTAGTGATGTTTTTTGGGACTCTCATACAGGAAATCATTGGTCGTTTGCGGTTTGTACACATATAAAACAGGATATCGTTTCCTTAAGGCGACAAGAACAACTTTTCCGTCCCCTATCATCTCATCCAAAACCTTATCGGGAACCTGCTCTATACTTTCATACTGTTGAAGAACTTCATCCATCGACTGTAAAAAATAATCCTTCAAAATTTCTCTGATTTCTTCCGGTCTTTCAGGCAATTGGCTGTTTTTCATATCGATGCGAATCAAAGGAAACGAGTGCCCCGCTTGATTGGTAATTTTCATACTGCCCACCATTTGCTTGAGGGCCTGAACAATCCGAATCACCCGGTATGCGGCCCGATCTGTCCACATCTCTCTGGCATTTTCCGCCCGTTCCTTATCACTTTGTAAATTTGCCAATTCATGCTCAGCATGGGTTAACATGCTGTTCAACACCTCTAATGCATATCCTTCCTCATGCCATGGAAGCTCACTAAGCGTTTTCTTCACATTTTCCAGCAAATCCTGATCCCAATGCTGATTCTGGAGACGAGCAAAAAGTTCTTGCCGTTCTCTGTCCATTTCCTTTCTATGGTTCTCTTCTTTTCTTTTCCAATCTATATGCTGCTGAATCCATTCTTCAACCAGTCGCTCAGATTGCTGTTTCACTTCCTGGATAAAGGATGGCGACACATCTACGATCATCATCGGAGTTATCCCATGGGCATCCAATTTATTCAGGTTTTGTCCCAGAGAATTTATCTTATCTCCAATTTCTACAAGAAGCTTTTCATATTCTGCGAGGTTCTCCCGTGATTGAGTCAATTGCTCCTGAATTTCAACAGACTTTATGGATAAATCCAGATCTTCCCATGGGTCTGTTCCCCGGCCATGCTTCCTTACATCGTCTTCGATCTTTTTTAAATGGTTTGCTTCCGTTTTAAGAACCCCTTCATGGCGGCCTTTTTGAACCTTTAATTTCTGCCAATCATCTTCGAGAGTTTTCATCTTGTTCTTGGCATCATTCCATTTTCCTTTAAGCACATCTGGAGCTTCTTCTATGAAAGGAACCTCTTGCCATGATGGGTCCACTTCATGCAATTCCGATTCTTTATTGGTTTTTTGTACCAGATAACTGCATCCATTAACATCTGGTTATTAGAAAAGGAGTCATAGTCGACTCCCTCGGTGTAAGTATTAATTCGGTTCATGGATTCCATAATATCATTCAAAAACAACAAATAGCGTCTTTTCATTGAAATTGTACCTCGCTTAATATTTCCTCTTTTATATATGGTTTAAGAGCCTTTACAGTTACTAGATCAATTGGTTTATTAAATAACGACTCCAAATAGTCCTTTAAATCAAAAAACTCAAATCCCACTGGTCGGCTGAATTCAACCAAAATATCAATGTCACTGTTATCGGTTTGTTCATTCCGAGCATAAGATCCAAAAACTCCAATTTTGCTAACATGAAATTGCTCAGCTAAAAATGTTTTTTTTCTTTTAAAATGTTTTCAATTTGCTTTAGGTTCATGTAAATCGCCTCATTATAGAACTTTAATGTATATATTTATTATAGAATAAACTCAACCAAAAATAATCACATTTTTTCTTATAATTTACTTTATATCTTTCGACAAAATTCGGAAAGTGACAGGCACCTTCTTTGGGCTTCTTCTAGGGAAGGGGCGCGGGTGGCGAAATAGAATTTGATTTTGGGTTCAGTACCGGAGGGACGGATGGCCAGCCATGATTCATCTTCCAGGATAAATTTTAACACGTTGGATTGGGGTAGATTTAACGGGAGGGTATTTCCCTGTTGGTCATAAGCCGTACCAATCAAGTAGTCTTCAAAACGGACCACCTTTTGACCCACGATCTCCCGGGGGGTATGGAAGCGGAACTTATCCATGATGGACTGGATTTTTTCCTGGCCATCTTTTCCTTTTAGTGTCCGGGAGATCAAACCTTCCTGATAGTATCCATACTTTTCAAAAAGAACGAGAAGGGCCTCATACAGGGTCATTCCTTTTGACTTATAGAAAGCGGCCATCTCTACGGTCATCATACAGGCCTGTACCGCGTCTTTATCCCGTACAAAGTCCCCGATCAAATACCCGTAGCTTTCCTCATAGCCGAATACGAAGGTTTTTCCCCCGGTTTCTTCATATTCCTTGATTTTTTCACCGATAAACTTGAAGCCGGTCAAGGTATCCACGGTGTCCAGCCCATAGGCTGAAGCAATGGCTCTGCCCAGCTCTGAGGTTACGATGGTTTTCAGCACCACACCATTTGACGGGAGTTTCCCTGCCGCCTTTTTTTGCGACAAAATATATTCCAACAGTAAGGCCCCCAATTGATTGCCGGTCAAAACGATGTACTTGCCCTGCTGATTTTTGACCACAACTCCTACCCGGTCGGTATCAGGGTCTGTACCCAGGATAATGTCCGCATTCACTTTGTCCGCCATTTTGATGGCTAAGGTAAAGGCTTCGTGTTCTTCCGGATTGGGGTATTTTACCGTAGAAAAATTGGGATCGGGATGTTCCTGTTCCGGTACCACCCACACATTTTCATACCCCATCTCTTTTAAGATCCTTCTCACCGGTTTGTTTCCAGTTCCATGGAGAGGGGTATAGATGATATTGAGGTCGGCAGACATTTGCTTCCCCAATTCGGGATGGATGGACAGGGTTTTTAACTTCTCGTTGTAGCGGTCATCGATCTCTTTTCCGATATAGACAAACAACCCCTTCTCAATGGCAGACTGCTTATCGGAGGAGGCAACCGTCAGTTCATCACCGACCTGATTAATTTCGACTGTAATTTCCCTGGCGATTTCAGGGGGGATTTGTCCGCCGTCTTCCCAGTAAACTTTGTACCCATTGTATTGTGGAGGGTTGTGGCTGGCGGTAATGACAATTCCTGCAATGGCTCCCAGCTCCCGTACGGCAAAAGATAACTCAGGAGTAGCTGTTAGCTCTTCAAAGACATACGCCTTAATCCCTTCATGAGCCAAAACGAGACCTGCTTCTTCAGCGAATTCCCTGGAATCATGGCGGGAATCATAGGCAATCACCACACCCCGTTCAGCAGCGATGGGACCTTCTTTTTTTATGTATTCAGCCAGTCCCCTTGTTGCCCACCTTACGATATACTTATTGATCCGGTTAGTCCCTGCTCCGATTTCTCCCCGAAGTCCTCCGGTGCCAAATTCGAGATACTTGTAAAACCGATCCTCAATCTCTTTCCCGTTGTCTTTAATGGATTGGAGTTCCTGCCTGGTATGGGAATCAAGATCAGGGTATTCCATCCATTGATGATATTTTTGAACAGCGTCCAACTTCTCTCCGCTCCTTTTCCCTTATTGTCCTTTATCCTTTAGTCTAACAAAAAAATCCCACAGAATCACTCTATTATCTGATTCCGCGGGATATACCAACTTTATCATTCCATTGGATATGAATATGAATTTTAAACAAATATACTGTTTTTTGACGAAATCCATTTTTTCGCACGATACTTATTCACTTTTTCGCACGATTTTAATATAATAAGAGTGAAATCAGACGCACTACATTGAGTACAAGGAGGTTTTGCTATGTTAATTACGGCTACTGAATTTAAAAAAAATATCGGTAAATATCTGATGCTCGCTGAAGATGAGGATATTTTTATCACTAAAAACGGGAAGAGCATCGCCAAGCTCACCAGCATTACTAAAGACAAGGTCAATACGGCGAAGTCCCTGTTCGGAATCTTGCCTGCCGATGCATCATTGGAAGAAGCTAGAGAGGAGCGGTTAGGCCGACATGAACGTATTGATTGATACAAACATAATCATTGACGCTATCACAGGTCGTGCTCCTTTTAACGAGAATGCTGAAAGGATTTTCCTTCTTGCCGCCGCAGATAAAATCAATGCATGTCTTACCGCAAATAGCATAACCGACATTTACTATTTATCACGTAGGTATTTGCACAGCACAGAGGAAGCAAAAAATGTACTCATGAAGCTGTTCACCATTTTCAGAGTTCTTGATGTATCCGGCAATGATTGTGAAAAAGCATTGGAGTCGCAAATGCCTGATTATGAGGATGCACTTCTCGCCGCCTGCGGCAAACGCAACAAGGTTGACTGCATTGTCACACGAAACATTAAGGATTTCAAGAATGCACCTGTCAGGACACTATCGCCTGATGATTTCCTTACAGAATTCTGATATCTCAACAACTGTGAAAGCACTTTGCATATTTGTCTATATCCTGTATATTTCAATCCCATCACGTTCAATGTTTTGCCTAAGCCTCTCATTATTCAGCTTGTCCAAAATAATCAAATTGGTTTTATAAATCCCTGCAGCCTCATCTAAATCATGCAAGAGTCCAGTTACCGGTTCTCCATTTGTGAGAACTGCAATATCAATGTCAGAATTATACTTGAAGTCGCCTCTTGCTCTTGAACCGAATATCACGGCTTTTTGAACTGCTTTGTACCTACTGAATATAGAAATGATTTTTTCCATTATTTTATCTTCCAGACCAAATCTCATCATTCGAGTTCCCTGCCTATAGACTCTTTGAGATGGTGTAATATTGTATAGTATTCACTTTTAACCTTCTCATATATTGCCCGTGCCTCAGCTTCGTCATACGTATGGGATGTGCGATTTCTATCTTCCAGCATGTCAATCCACACATTACCCTCATTCAGCAAACCTGCGGCAAAGGCTTCTTTAAATGCTTCTCTGAGTGTTCTGACTTCAGCGATGCCGTTAAAAGACAAATAGGCCTTAAGCAGTTTCCAGGAAAGTTCATAAGTAAACTCAAACCGTTGGATTACTGCATCCAGAACAATGTCATCGGACTCGTCTCTTTCCAGTGACTCTTTTAGTCTGCTTAATGCTTTCGAATAATTCAAAAACTTTTCCTCCAATTTTTCTATATCCATAACGATCACCTCCCTAATTAAGAATCCCTGCGGTTACAAGTCCATTGGACTTGAATGCTGCTCTATGATTGACACCATTTCCCCAAATGAATACCGATGCTCCACTACATCGACTGTAAAGTCTTCGGCTTGTTTTTGTGGCATGTTAAATAGGTATTGATTGTAGTACAAAAACTGAACCATACTTGTAAATGCTGTTCGTTTATTTAAATTCATACTTTTCTATGGTATCCCAAACTTCATTTTTTTGCCCCTAAGTCACGATATACCTGTGTTATCGCTGAATAATAACTATCCTTAATCTTCATTACTGCCAATTGAAAACGCTCTTCGTCGTAAGTGTGGGCGAATAATTTTCGTTTTTCCAACATATCCATCCATATTTCACCATCCTGAATAAGACCATAGTGAAATCATGTTTTTATTACTTCTCTTGGAGAAGTTACTAATACTTCTTCAGACTCTAAATAATCTTTAAGTGTTTTCCATGCCATTTCAAATGTATACTCAAACCTTTGAATCAAACCTTCTTTCTCATTCTCAACCATTATAAACGAACGTATATTCGATATCAAGTTAAACCGTCGAAGGACTTATAATTTCGTCACCGGGATATACCATCTTCTAATTCGACAAATTCCGGGAAGTGACAGGCACCGCCTTGTATGCTTCTACGTACTTCATAAAGTTGGGGAAGTCTTTTTGCATGGCGGTGGTGATCTTGGCTGCTTCCTGTTTGTTGCCTAAGGCCTCATAGGCTACGACACGGATGGCTTGAGCACGGCGAAACGTATCCTGATCGTCCTTGTTGTTGATGGGTTTAAGTGCATCGATCGTATGATTAAAATCACCTAACAACAGATAGGATTGACCGACAAATAAGTGGGTGCTTTTTTCAAGCAAAACTGGGCGTTGATCAGGTACCGGGGTCTTTTTAAATGGTTCTGTTAGTGTGCGATATTCTTCATAATCATCTACTGTCCCTTGGGCATACTCAAGCGCTTTTTCTACATTCTTCTCTTGAAGCATTTGCACAGCTGCCTGAGACTTCAAGCGAATAATCGCATCATAAAACTTTACATTATATCGGTCATATTCCAGTGCCTTTTCAAAATATTGAATCGCCTGAACACCATCACCCAAGGAGCCATAAATATTTCCAATATTGAAAAGGGCCTTGGGATTATGGGGCTCCAGATCCTCCACTTTCTGCAGGGTTTTTATCGCTTTTTCTTTATAATCTTCACTCTTCGTAGTTTTATAATATTTCACGTAAACGTTGGCCAAATTGAACTGATAATCCACATGATAAGGATTATACGAGGTTGCTTTTTCAAAAATGTCTTTTGCTTCCTCCAGATTTAGAGTCCCTTGGGCACGGGCTGCCTGTTTCTCTGCCAAGTAAAAACGGAAGGAGTAAATGCCCATAATTAAAACAAAAACAGCCGTTATTCCCAGAATCGTTTTATATATCATCTCAGGGTTCTTCCATCGAGATGAAGCTGATTTCCCTTTCATTTTTTTACCTGATGCTACCGTTTGATCAGCAACGAAGAACCGCATGGGTTGATCAGTCACACCCATCGCAAATAACCAGAAAACAATAAACCAAACCGATCCGTATGAAAAGTTAAAATCAATGAAGGAATGGGCAAAAATCATGACAAGAGCCGGTATGGTTGCAATGGCTATTGTACGATCCTCATCCTCTTTTTCCGACCATATGCGTCGTAAAATTTGGTAGAAAAGAAATCCAAACACCAAAATGAAGATGATTAAGCCAAACCAGCCCGTATTTAATAGAATCTCTAAATATCCGTTGTGAGTTTCATTGCTCCAATAGGGAACCTGTTGATACTTGGTAAATAGTATCCTCCAACCGTCTCCACCCAGTCCAAGAAAAGGTGCATCCTTACTCATTCGAAGGGCATCTTCGAAAAAGGTAGTTCTTCCTACTACACTACTCGTATCCGCATTTATACTAGAAATACGATCCTGAAACTCAGGAGGAAGTTGCTGATAAACAAGCCCTTTATTTTGCAAATCTAAAACAAGCAATACTCCAAGAACGATAATTACCCCCGGTAAAACAAATCGAATATAGGGTTTCTTATCTATTCGTTCCAGAAGTGTATTATTTCTGTAGTTTAATAAATAATGAATGCCAGTTATCAGTAACAAAACAACTAATGAGATCAAGAAAAATCCTGTTGAGCCTGGATTATCGATTCCTTCTATTTTAGATTGTTCTGCAATCTGGCGAAAAGCCAAAAATGATCCGCCAAGAGAAATAAACGTATACAGGGAATATATCAACTGCTGTTTTCCCCTGAGGAAAGTTAACCCGATAAACCAAGCGAGAGGAAATACCAATAAAGCCCCGCGGGAATAAGAGTGAAACAAACCTACCCCAAATGCAACAACCGGAAGGCTAAAAAATATTACTTTCCAAATTGAGAGCTTTTTTTGGGTTAAGATGACAAGGGCAAATATCCAAAAAGCACTTACTAATGCGGCAAAGGTATTATAATATTGGAAAGGACCGGTTAGACGGCCACCCAGAACAACATCTCGAAAATCCACCCATCCCCATAAGCCAAATAGGGCAAATAAAGCGACCCATATCCCGGTTAAATGAAAGATATAAGGTAATAATTTCTCCACTTTGTTTGTTTGTCTAGCCCAAACTAACAATATAAAAAAGCTTACATAACTAGTCCATCGGAATAAATTATCCAGGCCACCCTTTGGCGATTCTGCAACGGTCAGCGAAAGAATGTATGTAACAGGTAGTAAAAAGACAATAAAATAAAAGCCCTTTCCCATCTCAGACTTTTTAAAAAGAAATATAACAGCAACAATAATAAAGAGACTTGCGATTAACACTTCCCAGATATATAAATCTGAATCAAAGAACAGCCCACGTTGATAGGGAGTATACAGAAAGATTAGTGATGGGATGAATAATATAACCCAATTCATATCATATTGACCTCCGAATGTTAGACCAATTATTCAAAGCATTAATACATACTGTGGGTATTATACCACTTTTTCCAGTCATCCACTTGGAGAATTTCTACAAAATTTGGGTGATTTTTAGAAAAAAAACCTACTATTCTTCCAGTAGAGTTTTTAATCATACAAGTATGGGGAGTGGTTAAATTGTTTTCGAAAAATTTCGAGGAATACCAGGCACCCATGATTTCGAACATAGATTGAGTTTATCATTGCATTGGCGAAATACTTGAAACATCATTATGGGGCAGAGTCTCCAAGCATAAGTGGTATCCTTAGAATGCGTTAGTATCCTATTTTCATAGATAGCCATTTAAGAATAAGATAGCTTATTAATATCGGTTTATTCTCTAAAAACAATACAATAGAGCCAAGAATCATTAAAGTTTAATTATTCTGACATTATATTCTTCTGCGATATCCATGTCTTTGTCTCTCGATACAAGGATCAATCCATGCTTTATTGCTGTAGCGATAATTAAAGCATCAGGAGTCTTAAGTTTTCTTCTTTTAAAACGTTGCTCTCTTCTTATGTTTCCAGCAACCCTCGCAATACTTGAATTAACTTCAAGAAATCGACCCGAATTTAAGAACTTAATAGATTGAGCCTCATGTTCTGAACTTAATCCGCTGATGAATTCACATTCTGTTACAACTGAAAAATATATCTTTAATTTATCGCGTGATGCCTGCTTAATAAATTCGAGTATCCCCTCGTCACTGTCCACCATTCCTATTGCGATGTTTGTATCGAACAGATATCCAATAGAACGCATCAATCCCATTCCTCACGCATCTTTTCTATTTCACGACGAAGTTCATTCACTCTGTCAGGAGACAACGCACCTGCTGATTCAAGAAGATCATCAACTGAATAATCATCTTCTTCTACCTCCACAGTCTCCTTTTCAAAATCAATTATTACCCTTGGATTTTTAATATTCAATTTATCTAAAATCGATCTCAATTCAGTTGCGGTTTGATGATCAAGTTTTTTAGGGATCACGCTTATCCCCCCTTACAGAATGTTTTTATCATTATACCATAAAGCAATTCACTGTATAACATTATCTGGAACGTAATCCAAATGTTTTTACCTATCATTCTTGGGCCTATCCCAAAAATCAAATGAAGAAGCTACCCCCCAGGAATATCTTCCTGGGGACGTTGGTAAACCGTTTTCGACAAATTTCGGGAAGTACCAGGCACCTACAGTTTACTATGCCACTTCCAAGCGGTTGAGATGATTGTTTCCAGGTCACTATACCGCGGTTTCCAGCCTACTTGTTCCTGAATCTTGTCTACTTTAGCCACAAGGACAGCGGGATCCCCTTCTCTCCTTGCCGCTTCCCTCACCTTGATTTCTTTACCCACAATTTTTTGAGCCAACTGGATCACTTCGCGGACAGAGTACCCATGTCCCGTACCTACATTATATGCTCCACTTTTCAAACCATTTTTTAGCCCTTCCAGCACACGAATATGAGCTTCCGCTAAATCGAGTACATGGATATAATCCCTGATGCATGTTCCGTCTGGAGTTTCATAATCCGTTCCATAAATCTGAATCTCATCCCTCTGACCTAAGGCCGTTTTCAGAACCAACGGAATCAAATGTGTCTCCGGAAAATGATCTTCACCGAGATCTCCGTTCAAATCGGCTCCGGCAGCATTAAAATATCTTAACGCACACCACTTGACATCATAAGCTTCTTCCATCCATCTCAAGGTCTTTTCAACCATTAACTTAGATTCCCCGTAGGGGTTAATTGGATTAGGTAACGTTCCTTCAGGAATCGGAATCGTTTCAGGTATTCCATATACGGCAGCTGTAGAGGAAAAAACAATGTGTTTTACACCACAGGATACCAGCGTGGAAAAGAATTGAACAGACTTGCCTACATTATTGATAAAATATAAATCTGGAGATTTCATTGATTCTCCCACAAGACTTTTTGCAGCAAAGTGAATAACGGATGTGATCTGATGATCGTTTACAATTTTTGAAACCAATTCCTGGTCAGCAATATCCCCTAAATAGAAATGCTCAGTACATACAGCATTTCGATGCCCGGTGGACAAATCATCTAAAACGACTACTTTGTACCCTTTTTCTAATAAGACCTTAACTGTGTGACTGCCAATGTATCCGGCTCCTCCGGTAACGAGTACGGTTTCCAAATTCACTCCTCCAATTTCGTACGGTTATACATTTTTCATTCCTTTGATGACGCATTTCTACTCCTTCGCAACAGCAACCTCCATCACGGTTGTTCTCATTTTCTCCACCCGATTGACCAGCAGTTCCATCACTTCATCCCGCAAATCTTCTCGGTTCAAGGCAAAATCAATCGTGGCTTCAATAAAGCCCAATTTATTTCCAACGTCGTATCTACGCCCGTCAAATTCATAAGCCATCACCGCTTGCTGTTTTGACAACGTCCGCAAGGCATCGGTCAGCTGGATCTCTCCTCCGGCCCCTGGTTCTTGCGTTTCCAAAATCGCAAAGATTTCCGGGCGCAAAATATACCGTCCCATAATCGCCAACTGGGAAGGGGCTTCTTCCACCGGTGGTTTTTCCACCATATCGTCTACATGGTACACCCCCTTATTACCACCTAATGGGTTTGGAGAAATAATCCCATACTTTTCCACTTCAGACTTCGCCACCTGCTTCACACCAATTACCGTTGAGTGATAATGGTCATAGATTTCAATCAACTGCTGCAAGCAGGGCTTTTCAGATACGACAATGTCATCCCCCAATAATACGGCAAACGGCTCATCTCCGATAAACTTCCGGGCGCACCAGACGGCATGCCCAAGTCCTTTCGCTTCCTTTTGCCGGATATAGTGGATATCAACCATATTCGTAATCCGTTCCATCTCTTCCAGAAGTTCATTCTTCTTCTTGGCTTCCAATGTCGTTTCCAATTCAAAAGACTTATCGAAATGATCCTCAATCGCCCGCTTGCCGCGGCCGGTCACAATCATAATATCTTCAATTCCCGAAGCAACCGCCTCTTCGATAATGTACTGGATTGTTGGCTTATCGACAATCGGTAGCATTTCTTTGGGCTGTGCCTTTGTCGCCGGCAGAAATCGGGTACCTAAACCGGCGGCCGGAATAATCGCTTTTCTCACCTTCATTGCTACTTACCCACCTTCCATTATTACTGACGAGGTCAGGATACATCTCTGATCAATACGCGTTCTTATTCATAAACCCTTTCACAATCGTCTTAAATATAATCTTAATATCAAACAGCAACGTCCAGTTCTCGATATAAAAAATATCATGAAGAATCCGATCTTGAATCGACGTATCTCCGCGCAGTCCGTTGGTTTGTGCCCACCCCGTAATTCCGGGACGAATGTGATGCTTGACCATGTATTTCGGAATTTCCTCTTTAAATTGTTCTACATAGTATGGTCGTTCCGGACGTGGGCCTACAACACTCATATCCCCTTTTAATACGTTAAAGAATTGGGGCAATTCGTCCAAGCTTGTTTTCCGAAGGAATGTGCCAAACTTGGTTCGACGCGGATCATCGGCAGTCGTCCACTGCGTATCGGAAACCTCTTGCGGCAAATCTCTCATGGAACGAAACTTATACATGATAAATCTTCGCCGATTCATCCCGACTCTCTCTTGTTTGAAAATCACCGGCCCAGGAGAAGTCAGCTTAATTCCAATAGCGATTATGGCCATTAATGGTAATGTTATCATAATCACAATGAAGGAAAAGACAATATCAAAGGCTCGTTTTAACAATCGATTCCTCAGTTCATCCAATGGAATATCGCGGACATTAATTAAGGGGATACCGGCAAAGTTGTCAAAATACGGTCTGGCCGGAAGAAAATCGAAAAAGTCGGGAATAATTAACGCCCGAACCCCAGCCTTTTCACAAATTCCGATAATACTTCCGTATTTCTTGTGCGCTTTTAACGGCAATGCAATAATCACTTCATCCACCAGATATTGCTGTAAAATCGCTTCTAAATCATCTACGCTCCCAATGATCGGCTTATAGTGAGCATGCTCCCTATCGTGTGTATCCCGAAAATCATCGAGAAAACCAATTACTTCGTATCCCAGCTCAGGATATTGCATCAGATTATCGTAAAAACTTCTGCCTAGGGAACCTGCTCCTAATATTAGGACGAATTGTTTATTATAGCCTTTTTTCCGAAAAGATTTTAAAAGACCTTTTACAATATATCGATAGAGTCCGACAAAAAAGAGATTCCCTAAAAAGAAGATCGCCAGAAACGAGCGAGAATAGTCTAGCTCCTTAAATAAAAAGAGGATGCTCAAAAGAATGAGTAAACTGATTCCATGCACTTGAATGATTTTATAAGCTTCAAAGGAAAACCTCTTTTTTCTTTTGGAAGAATAAAGGGTGGTAAAATAACCGACAGCAATCGCCGCGACGCTATATATCACACCCCAAAGAAAATAGGTCGTAAACGGAAGGTGTGATTCATAGGTGAATAACCCGCTTCTGAATTTTAACCACCAAGTAAAGAGGAAGACCCATTGTATGACAATAAAATCACTTAACGCATAGATTTGTGATAAAAACTTTTCATTTCCGCGGATCATACAATCACCTTGCCCAATTCAAGCGATTTATTATAAGAGAAAAGATAAAATTTACAGCGATCCCGAGATAAACCAATCCGTTTATGGCCCAAGAATACTTCTGCTGATAATGCTTCCTATGAAAAAGAAACATCGCCCGGTGAAATTCATAGATGATCTTGAAAGGTTTTCTGCGGCTGCTTGCTCCTTTATAATGAACGATTGAAGTATATGGATAATAGTAGATATCCCATCCTGCCTGCTTGATACGGTAGCACCAGTCAATGTCTTCCCCGTACATAAAAAATTCTTCATCAAGCAATCCAACTTGTTCAATCGCTTCTCTTCTCACCAGCATGAAAGCTCCAACAAGGCAATCTACCGGATAGTCTTTATCCGGATCTAAATAGGTAAGTTGGTACTGGTTAAAACGGGGAACATGCGGAAAGAGCCTGGCAATCCCAAAAGCGTAATAAAAGGAAGCGGAAGGGGTAGGAAATCCTCTCCGGCACGCTTTATCCAGTGAACCGTCAGGTAACACCACTTTGCAGCCGCTTGCCCCTATATGCGGGTGGTTATCCATAAACTTCAACATCATATCCAAGGTATCCTTCTGAATCACCGTATCGGAATTCAACAATAAGATGTACCGGCCATCCGCTATTTTGATTCCCTGATTATTTGCCTTGGAAAATCCGACATTCTCCCGATTCTGAATCAATTTGACCTTAGGAAACTCACGTTCTATCATTTCAACCGAATCATCCGTAGAATTGTTATCGATCACAATCACTTCAAACTGATAATCGGTTCGTGAGTCGAATACGGAACGTAATGCTTGCAAGGTTAAATTACAAGTATTATAGTTCACGATTAAAATGCTCAGATCCATCGTAAAATCACCATTTTTCTACGAGATGGAATTCCTATAGGATCGAATCTATTATACCATGATTCGATAAAGGATTAAGACAAAAATGATTAAAAATTTCCTGCTAATACCAAAAAAGAGACTAGTTCTCTATGCTAGTCTCTTACGCTTCCCAATTCCTTTAAAAAATCTTTTAGCCCTTCTCTCCAGTGTCTGAGATCTTGAAATCCGTTAGCGCGTATCGCCAAATGGTCCAAAACCGAATATTTGGGCCTCGGAGCAGGGCGCGGAAAATCCTCCGTCGCAATCGGACTCACTTTCACTTGAACCCCGGCTTCCTCGAAAATGGCCTTTGCAAAATCATACCATGAACAAGTACCTGTATTCGAAGCATGGTAGATTCCGTATTTCTCTGTCGCTATCAACTGAGCTATAAATTCGGCTAAATCCACCGTATAAGTAGGAGAGCCGATTTGATCGTTAACAACCTTCAATTCATCTCTTTCTTCCGCTAACCGCAGCATGGTTCTGACAAAATTATGCCCATGAACGCCATACACCCACGATGTGCGAACGATAAAGTATTTGGATGACAATGTCTTGGTCAATTCTTCACCCGCATATTTGGATTTTCCATAAACCCCAAGCGGATTCGTTCTGTCATATTCCTTGTATGGAAAAGTTGCCTTACCGTCGAATACATAATCCGTACTGATATAACACAGTTTAGCGCCAAATTCCTCGGCAGCAATGGCCACATTCCTGCTGCCAAATGCATTCACTAAGTATGCCTGCTCCTCGTCACTTTCCGCTTGATCCACTTTCGTGTAAGCTGCTGCATGAATGATCACATCGGGACGAATCTCGTCAATAACTTGTCTTACAGACTCCATCCGTGTAATATCCAATTCCTCTCGCCCGTATCCAAATACTCCCCCACGGTTCACCCGCAATCTTCGCACAAGATCCCGGCCCAACTGTCCTTTCGCTCCCGTCACTACAACTTTCATCATTTACGCTCCTAATCGACTCGCATATTGCTGCTTATAGTATTCTTGATATTCCCCAGAGAGTATACGTTTCCACCACTCTTGATTTTCCAAATACCAATCAATCGTTTGTTTAATCCCAACATCAAAGGTATACTTTGGTTTCCAACCCAGTTCTTCTTTTATTTTCGTCGCGTCAATTGCATAACGTTTATCATGCCCCGGCCGATCCTGCACAAATTTGATTAATGATTCGGGTTTGTCAAGATACTCTAGGATCGTTTGCACGATTTGCAAATTGGTGCGCTCATTATTTCCACCAACATTATAGACTTCGCCATCTTTCCCCTTATGCATGACTAAATCAATGGCACGACAATGATCCTCTACATGCAGCCAATCCCGCACATTCGATCCATCACCATAAACAGGCAGAGGCTTTTCATCCAAGGCATTCATAATCATAAGAGGAATCAATTTCTCTGGGAATTGGTAAGGCCCATAGTTATTTGAACACCGGGTAATGTTTACCGGAAGCTGAAAGGTTTCATGATAAGCTCTTACTAATAAATCTGCACCAGCTTTACTGGAACTGTATGGACTGTTCGGTGCTAATGGGGTTGTCTCGGAAAACAATCCTGTAGGTCCAAGCGTTCCGTACACTTCATCTGTGGAAACTTGCAAGAACTTTCGCACACTATACGCTTTTGCCATCTCTAACAGTACTTGTGTACCTAGAATATTCGTTTTGACGAAAATATCAGGTTCCATAATACTGCGGTCCACATGGGATTCAGCTGCAAAATTGATGACGGCATCAATACCCGTTTGAAATAAAGAGTCTATTAATGTCCGATCTGTAATGTCTCCTTTTACAAACTGATAGTTTTCTTTGTCTTCTATTTCTTTCAAATTCTCCAGGTTTCCGGCATACGTTAACGCATCTAAATTGATGATATGGTAGTTCGGATACCGATCAACCATATACTTAACAAAGTTGCTGCCTATAAAACCGGCTCCACCAGTGACAAGTATTTTCATCCTCATTCCAGCCCTTTCAGATTAGAAGTTTCGTTCTGCTTCATTAAGTCTAGGGTGTACTTTATCTTTCTCGGATAAAATCGGATTTGAGGTTGGCCAATCAATCCCTATAGATGGATCATTCCAAAGAATCCCTCTGTCATGTTCGGGTGAATAATATTCATCGACCTTATATAATACCTCAGTATTTGGCACAATCGTGCAGAATCCGTGAGCAAACCCTTTCGGTACAAGCAATTGTCTTTTGTTCTCCGCGCTCAAAATCACGCCAACCCATTGACCAAAGGTGGGTGAATGTTCCCTTATGTCCACGACAACGTCATAAATGGCTCCGGATAATACCCTGACCAATTTCGTCTGGGCTTTAGGATTCAGTTGATAATGAAGCCCTCTAATTGTGCCCGCTTCAACAGATAAAGAATGGTTATCCTGGACAAATTCAAAATCTAATCCAAGCTCACGATACACGTTCTTATTGTAACTTTCCATAAAAAAACCACGATGATCTCCGAATACGTTGGGTTCAATGATTAAAACATCAGGTAGTTTGGTTTCGATTACTTTCATGAATATCACTCATCCTAATAAATTGATTGTAAAGCTTTTTTTCGATTCGCTAATTTCATCAAATATTTTCCGTAGTCATTTCTCTTTAAAGGCTCAGCTAATCTTAATAATTGCTCTCTGGTAATGTATCCCATCGTGTAAGCAATTTCTTCGATGCAGGCAACCTTTAAACTCTGGCGCTTTTCAATCGTTTCAATAAATTGGGATGCTTCTAATAAAGATTCATGCGTTCCTGTATCCAGCCAGGCAAATCCTCGACCGAGTAGCTCTACATGCAAATCTCCCGCTTCAAGATACGCTTTATTGACATCGGTGATTTCCAATTCACCACGGGCCGAAGGTTTAATGTTCTTAGCAATCTCGATGACTCGATTATCATAGAAATATAAGCCCGTTATTGCATAATTAGATTGAGGATTCTTCGGCTTTTCTTCGATGGAAGTAACCTTTCCCGTTTCATCAAAGTCTACGACTCCAAACCGTTCCGGATCATTGACATAATAGCCAAAAACCGTTGCCCCTTTTTCCCGCTTAACGGCTTTTCGTAAAAGATCTGTTAAACCATGACCATAGAAGATATTGTCTCCTAATATAAGAGCCACATTGTCAGTACCGATAAACTCTTCCCCAATGATAAATGCCTGAGCGAGTCCATCAGGTGACGGTTGAACCGCATATGATAATGAAATTCCAAGATTAGACCCGTCCCCTAACAATTCTTTATATCTTGGGGTATCCTGAGGAGTAGAAATAATAAGAATTTCTTTAATTCCCGCTAACATTAAAATGGATAAAGGATAATAAATCATCGGTTTGTCGTAAATCGGAAGTAATTGTTTTGAAATGGTACGTGTCAATGGGTATAAACGCGTTCCGCTTCCACCCGCAAGAATAATGCCTTTCAAATAAAATCAACTCCTGATAAACAATTTAGGGATATTTCCCAAGTCCATGTTAAACCATCATTTTTATTCATCGCTTTTGCATCTTAAAAAAAACACAGTTATGATCAAGCCAACGTTTCGTAAAAACCCATGCTTTCTAAAGCGATAAACGAATATATCCATTAATCTAGCAAATCTATTCTTATGAAAAAGGGTTATAAAGCTTTCTACCAGCTTAAATTGATCTTTATTTAATTGATCTTTATATCGAATGCTCAATTGTTCCCCTTGTTGGATAATTCTCTTCATCGATTCGTTTGCCTTTCCACTTCTACTTAAAAAATAATGAAGAGAGTATTTTTTAGCACCTGTATTATTTTCACCATGCTGGCGATATAATATTGTTGATGCATTAATATGGTATATCCCAGAATATATACTGGCAACTAATGCAATCCACCAATCATGCATGATTGCCTTATCAGGAATTGGATGTGCCAATTCCTTTAATCGTTTGTTCATCATCATGGTACAGCCGGTGGCTATATTTTGGATCAGAAGATGATTAAGGTTTTTATATGCTGGATTAAGCTTTTGATATTTCCAAAAGGAATTTGAAATTACTTGAAGGTCTTTATCTACCACAGTCAGATCCGTATGAACTAAAAGCGGTTTATTTTGAAATTCCTTTTCAAGTTGCAGCATTTTCTCTAATATTAATTCAATCTTATTATTTAACCAAATGTCATCCTGATCACAAAACATAATATAATTGGCATTCGAATATTCGATTAGTTTGGAAAAACTTTGACTTGGGCCTAAATTGTTATACTGATCCTCTATATAAATTATTTTGGTAGGAAACTGCTTTACAAAATTGTGGATGATGTTGATTGTACCGTCTGTTGATCCGTCATCCCGAATAAGCAGTCTCCAGTTTTGATAAGTTTGGTTAATGATTGAATTCATTAACTTCTGCAAATATTTACTCCCATTGTAAGTGGATAATAGAATATCTACCAGAACATTCTCTTTTAGTGGTGATTCCTCCAATATATCTTTCTTGATTAGATGACTCATAAACATAGCTACCTTTAATTTAATTTTTTCCTGCAGTCTAAGAAAATAATGTAAATCCATTGTCCTCACGCATATGTTTAGACATTTGTCCGCATTTACATATGCATAAAAAACGATACTATTTCGTTAATATAACATAGTTTCATTGAGTTTATTAAATTACAGTTACCCACGTATCTCAATAATTTGTTAGCTATTCAGGTGTGAGAAAGTTGAACTAACAAGTAGTGAATCAACATCTGTCACATTGTTAAGTTTAAGAAACTCCACATATTTTCTGAATTTAATAGGATACTCCTCATTAAACTTGCTATAATCCATTTCGGAGTACAATCTTGTAAGGTTAATATCTTCTGTCAAATTTTTTGCTTCTAAATAAGGGATATTACAGAACTCGGCCAATTCTTTCGTTCTAGAATCATGAGCTACTAATAAGGCCGGAATACCATTTTGTATCGCAATCATGTTTCCATGAAATCTAGTCCCAAAAAAGAAATTATACTTTTTTACTTGTTCAGCCCACTCATCAATATCATAATATTGACTAAAATGGTCTTTAAAATAAGCTTTAATAACATCAGTATTTGTTCCAAGTATCTTTTTATAAAGTTGTTCCTTTTGTATTTCAAGGGAAGCAACAATTGAATTATTGGGATTAATAGCTATACCTTTCTTCCAATAGTCTTCGATAAATTCAGTCTGACCAATTACGTCAATTTTATTATTAAAGGCATACTTAATAATAATTTCATCGCATTTTTGTCTAATATTTGTATAATTAAGTGCCGGACGCAATGAATCATCATGATTAATTTTTTGCATTTTTACTTTAAAGTTTATATCTTTACTCAAGTAATAAGTAGGACAACCAATAATAGTAGTATTTTTTATACCTAAGTTATTTAATAATTCAGCAGTATACTCTCCTCTAACTCCTATTGATTCTGAATACTCACTTATCAGATGTAAGAACTTCTCAGTACCTTTAGTTAGTTTTATTTTTTTAACAGATACATTAGGAGCTTGTGCTCCAATTCCAAGAACAATAATTGGCATTTTTAGTTTCTGTAAGTTCTCCGCAGTTATTTCAAAGTCTGACCTTTCATTAATAAAGTTCGAAGCTCCCATTACTATTACATCAGCAGAATTCCTTATTTCCTCTACTTCTTTTTCAGAGAGTGGTTTCCACATATTAAATTTATTTTTCGTATTAAAAAAATGATGAACTGCGTACCCTATATAAAGATTTCCAGTATTGTATCCTGTAGCTACATGATTTTGATATGGGTCGCTTGATGGATGTGGATAGACTCGATATTCAGCACCACATTGAATATATCTTTTAATCTTTAAATCATCTTTTTTATCCTCTGTTTCCAAGTTTACTTGTATATTTTCTTCAGAGTTTAAAGGTGTAGACCTTACAGAATTGTTTAATCCTAAATATATCTTCAAAAATTCTCGATATTTTTCTATTTTTCTTTTCATTTCTTGTGATACCTCAAATCTGCTTAAAATATAGTCTTGCATTTTTGTTACCTCATTGTAATGCAACATGTTATTTTCACTTTTTGTTACACTGTTAGTATGTCTTCGGTGATAATTCAACGAGATGTTTAGGTAAGCTATTTTCCCTTTTTGTAGTAACCATACATAAAAGAATAAATCGCCTGCAATTTTAAAGTCAATGATATCCCGAGCAACTTCATTGATTTCAAATTTCTTGAAAACTACCCCGGAAACATTAGGAATCGTATTTTTAATAACTAGGGCTTCAGTTATCTCTTCTTTTCCATCAATAATATAGGAATGATTCCATTTTTCGGAATCTATTTCTTTTGTGTATTCCAGATAATTATCTGCGATAATATTGCCATCCTGATCCATCTGCTTCGATTGAGTATAACTTAACACCACTTTGCTATCTTGATAAAACGGCTTCATAACCTCTTCCAAAAACAGGTTTGAACAAAGATCATCTGCTTCGGCAATCCAAATATAGTCACCTGAAGTCAGTGAGATTCCTCTCATCCATTGTTTAAAAACTGAGCCTGAGTTTTGCTCATTAACCGATTTAACGACCCTGATACCCTTTTCTTCCATTAACCCAATCATTTCTTCAAATACTTTTACGCTTTGATCGCTGGAATTATCATCTAAAAACACTAATTCATATATTGGATAGGTTTGATCAATAATACTCATTACTCTTTCTTTTAAATATTTTTCATAATTATAATTAGGTATTATTGCACTTACTTTTTTGTACTCATGGCCTAGCAACTGCAATAACACATAGACGTAACTAATAAAATCAAATTTCTCTTCTACAAGTAATTTTCCAGCTCTCCCTTTTTGTCTGCATAGTTCTTCATTCTGTAAATAATGGGTGACTTCCTTTGCCATTTCATTGGTATTTAGATATTCAACCAATGAGCCTGTTTGATCGGAGACGATATCCGAAAATCCACCCGCATTCTTAAATGCAATAACAGGAGTTTCCGCATCCATTGCTTCCAAAACAACAGACGGAAATGGATCTTCCCTAGAAGTTAATAAATATATGTCTGCTCCAGCGTAATATAAGCCTACATTTGAAGTAGCTTTGATAAAGATTACTTCCTTTTTATGAGATAATTTTATGGTTTCCATTATATTTGGTTCAAGGTTCCCAACCCATAAGAAATAAACATTTCCTTGCGTTTTCCTTACAATAGACGCAACTTCGGCAAAAAGATCAATGCCTTTCCGTTTATCACCAAATCCAACCCCTAATATAATTTTCGAATCCAATGGAAGACCTAATTCCCGACGTAATCTTATTCTTGCCTCTTCTAAATTCCCCTTAAATGGATTTTTTTTATACAATCCCTGGGGTTGAATTACTTTTTTTTCATGATCCACTTCAACGATTGTAGAAAACTTTTTATATACATATTCGGATGGGAAAACAACTTTCTCAGCTGATTGGGAGATCTTTCGAGCATTTTCAATAGCATCATATTGTTTAATAACCCCTGGCAACTCATGTATCAATGAAATCACCTTGATTCCGTGGCCAGAAAGAGCTGCAGCAACATCCCCAGTAATAACCGTGTTGCAAATCGCAATATTAAAGCCATTTTCATAAAGTTTTTGGATGTGTTTATCTAACACCTCTTTGTTCTCGTTTAGAATATATACCTTTCCATACTTCTCAAATTCCTTGGTGAGAACCCCATCAGATTTACTAATAATTTCAATTTGATATCCAAAATGATTCTTTAAAACCTGAACAATATGCAAAGATAATAATTGTGCTCCATTAAAATGAGTATCATGTGTCACATAAATAATTTTTCTACTATGTTCTTTTTTTCTTGTTTCGATTAATGCTTCACGTGTTGCTTCTAAATAAGCATAGCCATATTTTCTATCAGGTTCAAGATGAGCACCTTCAGCCCATTCGTTCCAAGCATTAATAAAGACAAATTGTTTTTCCTTTGGATAAACTTTTTTTGTGTGATTAATAATGTCGATTAACCAACTTTTATATAATTCAGGAGTACTTCCGTGATAAATAGTAGCAGCTTCTCCTCTTCTAGCAGTATTATCCCAGCTCGGACATATTCCTTTGAATAGTTCTTTTACATTTTTATTGTTAAAGTATTTTTCATTTTCTACATATTCCTTGTAATCAAATACAAATCCATTAAAATCTTTATTAAGCCTTCTTATCTTGTCATTCATTAAAGTAGCACCAGTTTCATACATTGAATGAGGTGGAAATTCTAGCATCCCATCTAAACCAAACTTTTTATGATCTGAAAATCCCCATGACTTAACATAAACACCAAGGATATATATATCTCCAATACCAATCTCTCTACAATATGCTCTCCATTCCAAAACAATATTCTTTAGATTAGGTATTAATGCTGGTCTATATATAATTAATAAAGGTTTGTTATCTATTCTAATATATCTAGAATCGGTGATATATTTTTCAATATCTATTATAAATTGTTTTAAGCCATCATTATTATATTTTTGTTCTAATAGAATTTCTTTTTCTTCACCATCCCAACTTCTTGTCCAGTTTTCGTTTGCCCAACAAAGGCAGAATGGGAAATCTAGATCACTTTCAACAAATTGATCAAGTGGTTTCTCTAAAATCCTTCTCCCGTCAAACCAATAATAGTAGAAACAAAATCCGTATATACCATATGTTTTAGCAAGCTCTACCTGTCTCTCCATTACTTCTGGAACTCTCAAATCATAAAAATTTAATTCTCCAGGTAAATGTGGCTGGTAATGCCCCTTAAACTGTGGTAATGCTTTTGATACATTGGTCCATTCTGTAAATCCTTTTCCCCACCATTCATCGTTTTCTTTAATAGGATGAAATTGTGGTAAATAGAAAGCTATTAACTTAATATCATTTTCAGATAAATGATATGCATTCTTTGTAAAATCTTTGTAATATATACTCTTGGAATCATGTTCTTTCATAACATCTTGATATCCAATGATTACAGTCTGTGACTCATGACCCTTATCATGACCCTTATTTATTATTTCTGAAAACGGTTCTCCACTTTTGCCAACTGTATCTATCTCATTTTTAATATTATCATTGTTATTTTTATACGAAGCTTCCCATATTTTATACATTTCAGTGTTTTTCATTAAGAACTTTGTATATTTATAAAAACAATTTTTTAATAAAATCTTCTGTTTTCTTGGTAACGGGAAGAAATAATAGATACCTTTAGCTATCCTTTTTATAGCTTTTTTAATATTTCCTTTTATTACTTTTAATACTCTACCAATAAACCTTAGTGGTTTCGTTATCCGCCACGAAAGTGTAGAAAAAATTAAATTTATATATTCATTTCTTTCTGTAATTAAAATATCTAATTTTTCTATTTTCTTTAACTTTTCTTCTATTGTTTTCTCCATTTGATGTATCATTTTTTGTTGTTCTTCAATCTGCACTTCTTTTGCTGTCAATAACCTATTGAGTTCCTCTTGTTCATTCTTTTGCTCTATAACGAGTTGTTCTTTTTCTATCATTAACTTAGTGAGTTCCTTTTGAGTGTCTATTAAAGTATTACTTATTTGTGTTAACTGGTTTTCCTTATCCTTAACGATTTCTATAAATTCCATTTTTATTTTATTTAACTGATATATCATTTTTTGTTGTTCTTCAATCTGCACTTCTTTTGCTGTCAATAACCTATTGAGTTCCTCTTGTTCATTCTTTTGCACTATAACGAGTTGTTCTTTTTCTATCATTAACTTAGTGAGTTCCTTTTGAGTGTCTATTAAAGTGTTACTTATTTGTGCTAATTGATTTTCTTTATCCTTAACAATTTCTATAAAATCCATATTTATTTTATTTAACTTCTCTCTAGTGTTTGCCAACTCTGATTTTACTGTGTCTAATTGTTCTTCAGTATCTTTAAGTGTTTTATATGTTTGTATTAATTCGCTTTCTTTTACCTTTAAGGTCTTATAACTCTCTCTTATTAAAGGCAAGGCAAGAGCATAGCTTTCAGTTTTGCCAATGGCAAGATAACTTATATATAAGGTAACAGACTCCACGGTACCAGAAAAAGAAAAAAGGATCTGAGGATCTGGCTTCAAAAAGTACAACAAAACTCCATTATTTTTTTGCTTATAATCATAATTAGAGGAAACAATATCTAAATTGTATTTTTTTCCATTTGATTTAATAACCACCGTATTAACACAAATAACACATTCGTCATCACAGGGATCAAATCTTAAACCATCAATTTCCTTTGGCTCTTCGAAATCAAAAGTAATAGCCTCATCTGTAATATTCACGTATTTCCCAATACTATTTTCTTGGGTATATTCATCATCAATTTTAAAAAAAAGTTCAGCATAAACTTCCTTCGGTTTTCTAAATTCTAATATATCTTCTAATGTATCTTCAGCTTGAAGTAACTTAGTTCTTATTTCTTTTAACTCAATATTCTCTAAATAATTGCTTGTAGTTTCTACTGAAATATTATAACTATCATCATAAATATTGGTTATGTAAGTATCATTATTATTATATTTGTGTACGAGACTAGGATCTAATATCTCATTAAAGACATTATCAAAATCTTCCTTATTTATGCCCTTAAAAATCTTAGATAACTTGTGATATAAATACTCAGAATCAGAAACTAGACGAGGATATTGAAGCAGTGTCACAGGAATATTATATGTGGAAAGAAAATGAAAAAACTCATAAAATTTTTCTAAGAAAAACTCTTCTTGTTTTTGTGGGTCCTTTACTCCTTCTAAGCCACCTGGCACCATTCTCGGATCTTTAATTTCAGGTGCATTTTTAACATTTACACGTCGACTTTCAGAAGCGGCATGAATATCTCTGATGGGTATAATGACATGGTCAATTACGACTGAATTATTTTTAAGCAACTTAGGTAATTCCCACATTAGTTTCGGGTTTTTTATTATGTATGGTAAATTACCTCCTAACCCGTGATGTTCCAATCCTCCCATAGAATTATTATATATTGAATATGACCTTTTGTACCATTTTTGTGGTAAATAATCAGTTGTAAATCCTGTATCAAATCCTAAACGAGTTAGCAATTTTACAAGAAAAGTAGTACCACTTCGACCCGTTCCAGTAATAATCACGTGATGTTTTCTATTACTGCCCATATTTATCTATTCCTCCTTACTACTCATTCAAGATCTTTTATAAAATAATAATAATCAATATGCTATAAAACAAAACTGAGAAAACAATCTCATCTATATCGAAATCATTGGCGTAAAATTCCGAGCGTGTTTGACAAATATGATGGCCCTATACCTAATTTCCAAATATTTCTCTATATTTTACTTGGATTAAGTTCAAAGCTATTACCCAATTTTTTAATACAGTTTATTTACTGATTAAGAGCCATAAATTTTTGATACTCACTACAAATAGATTTCGTCTCCCCAATTTCTTTAATTTCACCTTTATGAAGCCATATCACTTTATCGGTAAGTTGTTTGATCTGGTTAAGGCTATGTGAAACAATAATGACTGTTTTCCCACTATTTATCATTTCCATCATTTTGTCTGAACTTTTTTTTCTAAATTGTTCGTCTCCTACCCCTAAAATTTCATCTACTATTAAAATATCTGGATCAACCTGAGTAGCAATTGAAAAGCCAAGTCTGGCTCTCATACCTGATGAATAGTTTTTCAGTGGGGTATAAATGAAATCTCCAAGACCTGAAAACTCTACGATTTCATTGTACTTACTATACATATATTCCTTTGTTTTCCCAAGAATAGCGCCGTTAAGATAAATATTCTCTGCCCCGGAAAGTTCCGGATCGAATCCTGCACCCAATTCTAAAAGAGGAGCAATACTACCATTTACAGAAACTTTTCCTTCAGAAGGTTTCAAAACACCAGAAATAATCTTTAATAAAGTACTCTTTCCTGCTCCATTATGTCCTATGATTCCAACACGCTCGCCACGATATATTTTAAAACTTATAGATTTTAATGCATGGAATTCAGAATAGCGAACATTTTTCTTTATAACTCTTAGGAAATACTCTTTTAAGCTATCTACTTTCTCATTGGATACCCTAAATTTCATCGTGACATTGTCAACATGTATATCTACTTTCTCCATGTAAACCTTCCTATATATATAGAATGAATTTATCTTGATTTTTTTCAAATACTAAGATGCCGACGATCATACTAATAACAGCTATAGCAGAAGAAATTAATAGATTATTTAGTTCTAATGGTAACCCGTAATACACGACATTTCTAAATCCACTAATAAAATAATAAACTGGGTTTAATGTCAATATAAATTGGTATTTCTCAGGTATGATCTCTTCTGGATAAAAAATAGCAGAGGCATACATTAATGCAGTGATTAAAACTCCATATAAATATTCTAAGTCTCTAAAAAATACGGTGATTGTGGCAAGGATAAGGCTCACGCCGCAGCTAAAAAGGAATAATAGTATAAGGTATATGGGCGCATAAATGACATTCATCGTAATGTCTGCTCTTGTTACCACCATAATCAAAACTAAATCAATAAGTGAAATTGCAAAAAAGATAAAATTAGATATGATATTCGATAATGTAAAAATATATTTAGGTATATACACTTTCTTTATTAAATTAGCTGAAAGAATTACTGATTTCATTGCGGTAGTCGTACTAGAAGAGAAAAATCCAAACAATAATAATCCACTTAATAAATATACCGGAAAATTTTCAATGGTCCTTCCGAACAACGTAGAGAAAACAATGGTAATAACAATCATATTAAGGAGTGGATTTAATAAGCTCCATAGTATTCCTAAATAGGAGCCTTTATATTTTTTCTTTACGTCTTTTTTTACAAGTATTGTAAGTAAATATGAGTACTTTTTAAATGTCTTTAAATATATTGTATATTTTTTCATTATAGCTTCCATAACTTCCCCTTCTCATCTTCTTCCATCGATTCCTGTAACATTCAAGAGTAGAAGATCAATTAGAGCTCTGAATCGTAGACAGATTTGGGGCCTGAACATCTGAATTCTTCGAAACCAAGAACCCACCATTCTTTAAGCTTTCTTTATTATAAGACAATCGCTTTCCTTCTAGTGTAACGACACATCCCCCTGCCGCTTCCACGATGGCCTGCCCAGCTGCCGTATCCCATTCCATGGTAGGACCTAATCTTGGATAAAGATCAGCTAATCCCTCAGCGACTGCACAAAACTTCAATGAACTTCCTCGCTTCACTCTCTCTATGTTACCATATTTCTTCTTGATCTCTTTCATCCATTCTTCCAATTCCTTTGAAGGATGAGAGCGACTTTCTACTATAGTAAATGAATCACTTTCAACTTGTTTTACTTTTAATTTTTCTACATCTCCATTTTGATTAATTTTAAGTGCGCCATCTTGCTGAGTACCGTAATACAAGATATCAAACTCAGGCACATAAATAACCCCTAACACAGGATATCCATTTTCTATAAGAGCAATATTAACAGTAAACTCTCCATTTCTGTTAATAAATTCCTTTGTTCCATCTAAGGGATCCACGAGCCAAAACCGTTTCCAATTTATTCTCTCTTTGTATAGGATATCTTTACCTTCTTCGGATAAAATTGGGATATCAGGGTACAAAGCACTTAACTCTTTACTAATGACTTGGTGAGATGCTTGATCAGCAGCCGTTAAAGGTGAATCATCTTCTTTCTTTTGAACAGAAAAATCCGTATGATAGATTTTTAATATTTCTTGACCAGCCTCTTTCGCGATTTCAATCACTTTTTGGATATCTATATTCAACATGATCATTTACTCCCGTTTTTGTTTTTCATTTTATTAATGACCTGCTTTATTTATCCAACATTTTCAGATCATACAAGCCTTTTAAATACTCCATCACCTGTGCCACTGATTCTTCTAACGATTGTTTATCCGTCTCAATAATGATTTCAGGATTTATAGGTTCTTCATATGGAGCTGAAATCCCTGTGAATTCCTTGATTTCACCTTTTCTGGCCTTTTCATATAACCCTTTGGGATCGCGTCGTTCACATTCATCAATTGAGCATTTCACATAAACTTCAATAAACTCATCATTATTCAGCAATCTTCGTACCATCTCTCGATCATTTCTATACGGGGAAATGAATGCCGTTAGTACAAATAAACCGGCATCAACAAATAATTTAGAGACTTCACCGATGCGACGAATATTTTCTTGGCGATCTTCTGGACTAAAACCAAGGTTACGATTTAATCCATGACGAATATTATCGCCATCCAAAACATAAGAACGAATGTTATGTTTATAGAGTTCTCTATCTACTGCATTGGCTAATGTTGATTTCCCAGATCCAGATAAACCTGTAAACCAGATCACTCCACTTCTGTGTCCGTTCAAGCGATGTCGGTCTTCTTTTTTTACGCTTGAATCATGCCATACTAGATTATCTGATTTCGTAAGCATTTGTATCATCCACCCTCCACATGATTTCCTTTCCATTTACCAAACTAGATTAACGATAGAAACTGTAACAACCATATATATTAAACTTAAGGGTACCCCTACTTTCACATAATCCTTATATTGATACCCACCAGGTCCATATACGATGAGATTCGTCTGATATCCGATTGGTGTAACAAAACTAGCAGAGGCTGCAATTGCTAACGTAATAATAAAAGGCATTGGATCGGCCCCTGCTTCATTTGCCAGTGCTGTTGCAATGGGAAACATCATGACTGCAGCTGCACTATTCGTAATGATTTCAGTGAAGATGTTTGTTAATAAATAAATCACAATAAGCATTCCGATCATGCTAAAATTATCTACGATTGTAATCATATTTGATGCAATCCATTTTGCAGCCCCTGTTTTTTCTAAAGCGATTCCGATTCCAAACGAACTGGCAATCAGCAACAATACATGAAATTGAATGTACTTCTTCATTTCTTCTGGGGTGATACATTTTGATAGGACGAGTATTGCAACGGCCACGATAGCTGCTTCTACCAATGATAATATATTAAAACTCGCTAGCAAAATCATGGCTACCAAAGAGGTTATTGCGATTTTTGATTTCTTAGAATCAATCATGTTCGGTTTTTCTATTTGAGAAACTAAATAGAAGTCATTGGATTGATTCCATCTCTTTTTAAAGTCTTTTCCAACTAAAAGCAGCAACACATCTCCTGGTTTTAACACAATGTCACCAATTTTACTTTGAATTCTTTCATGGTTTCTATGCACTGCAACCACTGCAGCATCATATTTACTTCGAAAGTTATTCTGTTTAATCGATTTATGTAAAAGGGTTGAATGATGTGAGACAACCGCTTCTACTAACTGGGCATGTCCATTTTTTAATTGATCTATATTTAATTCCGAACCTGTTTCTATTCTAAGTCCTTTCATATTTTGTAATTCGACAATGGTAGATACAATCCCTGTAAAAATCAGTCTGTCTCCTGATTGAATTTCTTCATAAAACGGGACTGGTGTTATTCGTTCATGATTACGAATTATTTCAATCAAGTAAAGTCCTGTCAAATTCCGCAACCCTGCTTCTTCAATTGTTTTTCCAATCACTACTGAATCAGGTTCTACGACCACCTCAGCAAGATACTCACGACTGCTTTCCTTAAGGGCTTCTTCTATGGTACCTTTCTCAGGAAGCAGCTTATAGCCAATCGTCATCATATAGATAATACCTAAAAGTGCCGCTGGAACACCCACAATCGCCAGTTCAAACATCGCCAACCCCTTCATGCCATTTTCTAACATTAAACCATGAACAACAAGATTGGTCGATGTTCCTATTAAGGTGATAAGCCCACCAAAAATAGCCGCATATGAAAGAGGCAATAAAAACTTTGAAGGGGAAATTTGGTGTTCACTGCACCATTTTCTTATATATGACATTAACATGACCACAATGGGTGTATTATTCATGAAAGCAGACATTCCTGTAACAGGAACCATCATTCGTAACAGAACCAATCTGGGACGAGTTCCATTTCCAAGTATTTTTTGTACGATCTGATTTAAAAGTCCACTTTGTTGCACAACACCTGCAACAATAAATAATAATGCAATGGTTACCATACCTTCGTTAGAGAACCCCCGCAACGCTTCAGCTGGGGTAATAATACCCAACAGCAAGAGTACCGTGACAGAAAACGATACGATAATCTCTGGCCTTGCCACCTCTTTTACAAGTAAAGCTGTCATGACCGTGATAACCGTTAAGACAATACCGATTTGTATTGACATAGATAACTCCTTAAGTTCCAGAACTTGTTCAGTTATGTTCTCTCATCCCACGGATTAAAACCTCTGCTACTTCAGGACGAGTAAATTCGGCAGGTGGTACTTCTCCATTTCTCAGCATCTCGCGAACCTTTGTCCCACTTAAATGCAAATGATCTTCTTTAGAATGAGGACATGTTTTTTGGGTTCCCATGCTCCCACATTTTTTACAGAAAAAGCTATGTTCAAATTTCAATATTTGTATTCCAATTTCTTCGGGCTTAAATTGATCAAAGATTTCCTGGGCTTCATACGTGCCATAATAATCTCCAACTCCTGCATGATCCCGACCTACAATAAAATGGGTACATCCGTAATTTTTACGTACTAACGCATGAAAGATGGCTTCCCTTGGGCCAGCATAACGCATGGCCGCAGGGTAAATGACTAACCTTGCACGATCTTGGGGATAATAATTCTTTAATATGACCTGATAACTCTCCATACGGATATCTGCTGGGATATCATCTGATTTCGTTTCTCCTACGAGTGGATTTAACAACAATCCATCCACGATCTCAAGGGCACACTTTTGAATATATTCATGGGCACGATGGACCGGATTACGGGTCTGAAAACCAACAACCGTCTTCCATCCGAGATCGGCAAACATCTTACGAGTCTCTGCGGGATCTTTGTAATAATCGTTAAATTGACCATGATCAGGACGGTTTAACAAAGTAATAGGCCCCGCCAGATAAACCTCACCTTTTTCATAGATTTTTTTTACTCCAGGATGAGCTTCATCCGTTGTCCCATATACCTTTTTTGCTTCAAGCACTTTATCATAAGTATACTTCTCTTCTAGATGAAGCAGTCCATAAATAACACCATCTTCACCCTTAAGAGCAATATCTTGTCCAATTTCAAACGAGTCTGCTTCTTCGCGTGATACTGGCAATGTAATAGGAATACTCCAAACCAATCCATTAGCCAAACGAATTTCATTCATCACATGGTTATAATCTTCTTTGCCCATAAAACCGGTCAAAGGACTAAATCCGCCAATGGCAATCAGTTCTAAGTCTGACAAGCTCCAAGCTGTTAAAGTAAGAGAAGCCAAATTCTGAGCCTTAGCCAATAACTCGTCCCTTTCTTTTCCTTTCACTTCTCTATTCACCAAAAAGCCGCCATGTGGCTCAATAGTCGAATATCTTTCTATTAAATTTGTTGTCATTCTCTTACCTCCAATATCAAGATGAAGTCATCGAAGTATGTAATATTTAATAATTATTTTTACAGGCAAGGAGTTATCGCCTATATATCACTTGAATCACTGATTATTTTTTGTGTATTTCAATATGAACTTCTCCTACTTATTTCCTAAAGCAAACATCAATTCCCCTTCAGCTACAACCTTATCTCCCACTTTAGCTGTAGCTTGTCCTTTACCGATAGGCCCCTTTAAACGAGTAATTTCCACTTCCAAAATCAAAGTGTCCCCCGGCTTTACCTGTTCTTTAAAGCGGAATTTGTCGATTCCGGCAAAGAAGGCAAGGCGACCTCTGTTTTCTTCTTTATGTAAGATGGCAACTGCTCCCACTTGCGCCAACGCTTCTACTATCAGTACTCCGGGCATGACCGGATACTCTGGAAAATGTCCCTGAAAAAAAGGTTCGTTCATGGTGACATTTTTTAGTCCCACGGCTCTCTTACCTTCTTCTAGTTCGGTAATTTTATCCACCAGTAAAAAAGGATAGCGGTGGGGGATGATTTCTTGTATTTGGCGAATATCCAACATATCTCTGCAAGAACCTCCAATAACAAACAGTTTCTTACATTTTACCACATTAACGCTAAGTATGAAGACAAATTTTTTGTAAATAGCATCAAATGTTCAAGTCCCATTTTAATATAGATTACCCATTCATCCAATCCTTTGATTTCTAATAAAAAAAAGCCGGACTGTTGGCATAAACCAACAGCCCCAAATTAGACATCATTGTGATTTATTATGTCAAAGGTTTATTCATTCCCCAAACACAATTTCTTTTGGTGAATAAACCTCAACATCTAATTTTTTAAAGTGTTTTTTATTCCACGTGATCACTTTCCTAACATCACTTACTTTCGAGTAGACGGCTAAGTACGCATCGATAAAATCAACATTGAGTTCACTATAGTATTTCAAAGATTGAATTAAAATCTCTTTTTCCTCCGCCTTAATTCCCTTAGCTTGAATTAATACTAGCAATCGTTCAGCAATCTCTATTTTAGAGTAGCCGTATCGTTTAGATTGCAGTACCCACGAACACTCCGCTACAATCATAGGTGAAAGATGCAGCACCACTTCACCTTTGGTAGCTTTTTCAAATAAGCTGTAAGCAATAGGAGACTGGTTTTGATCATCGTTTGCCAGGAATCTAATGATTATATTTGCATCCAAGAAAAAATGCTCCATATGATCTTCAACCCTTTTCATTACTCTTCCACCATTTCATCCCTAGCTTGCTGTCTAATTTCCTCCCAAGTTTTGTTTTCCCTTTCTCCTCTTGGTGGCATAGATCCGAATAAGGATAATAATGAGTCAGGTTTTATAACCTTTACCACAACCTCACCTGCCTCATTTAATACGAATTGAATTTGATCACCTATATCCGCGTGTATATATTCCCTTATCTTAACCGGGATTGTTATTTGACCTTTCTTGGAGATCGTCGATACAGCAGATATATCAGGAACCGACATTGGTTGTAGATGCTCCGTATTTTTCATAAAGTCACCGCCTTTACTTTTTATTTTATCTTTACTTATCGATAGAGTAAAGATAAAATTTTGGCAGCAGGTTGACCTTCCTTAATTCTCATAAGTGTTCCTTTTACTTCGGACATGTTTGATTCAAGCTTCGTTAATCTCTCATTTGTCTCAGACATGTTTGCTTCAAGTTTCGTTAATCTTTCGTTTAACTCATCGATAATCTGACTCAATTTTAGTTAATCTGATGTTGATTGGACTTAATTCTTCCTTTAACATTTGACGGAAAGTGTCCAGTAATTCTTGATTCATTGATTGACCCCCCATTTCACTAAAGCTCTGCAGATTTCTCTAATGAACAGATTCCTTTGCATATCTTCCCGTTTCTTTGCCAAACTATAAATGTCCCTTTCTCACTCGAGTGGTTAGGGTTCACATAAAGGAGCATCCCATCTTTCATGACGGGATGCTCTTTTTAGATGATGGATAGATTTGAAAAAAAGACAGCTTATCTTCGGTGTATTGCTAAGACTCCCGCTTCAATAAGCGGGAGTCAATCACTACATCCTCGAAATAAGTGCGACTAAAATTCAGGTGGAGTTAAGAACTCCATCTGAATTAAGTCTTCTTTATCGTTAGCTGCCCTTTGCAAAGACGAGATCGATCATATGCTTCCAGGTGGAAGGGTTAAACACTTCTCCTGCCGGTTGGTTGCCAATGACGTTATATCCTACAATCAATCCGGCGAATAATGAAATGACCAATAGAACGGATATGAGGACGGATAGCCCCACCTTTGCCGTTGAGCTGCCCCTTCGTTTCTTTCTTTTTGCTTTGGTTTTGGCTTTTGTATCGGCTTGTGTGGCATGAACGGATGCGGCAGTTCTTGCCTTATGCCTGTCGGTATATTGGTTCATGAAGATTTACCCCCGTAAGTTGTTTACCATGGTCATCATTTGATCCGCAGTAATGACGGCCCGGCTGTTTAGTTGGAAAGCCCGCTGGGCCGAAATCAGTTCTGTCATTTCTTTGGTGAGATCCACATTGGAGGATTCCAACGCCCCTTGTACTAATCCATAGGATTCATTGGGTTGTAAATTGGCAAAATCAACGGCCTGAACAAAGTCCCCCCATGCTCCATTGGGATCAATCTGATCCACGGGAATGGTATATTGATTGTCTCCCGCTTCAATTAATTGTTGTGGAGTGATGGTTTGCAAACGGTATAAGCCGATCTGCCCCACCTGCTCCCATTGATCGGAATCTGGTCTTTTTATGGTAACGGTGCCCTGTTTGTCAATATTAACTTCCGATTGGAAAGGAATTTCAATGGGATAGCCGAAGTTATCTGTTACGAAATCCCCCCGGCTGGTAACGAGAAAATGATTGCCGTTATCATTGGGGACCAGTTTAAAGGAACCGTCTCTGGTCAAGCGGAATTCCCTTACTTCGTTCCCCTGATCATCAAGGCGTACCCTTTCCACCTGGAAAAAGGCATTGCCTTCAATATACAGATCAAAGGGGTTGTTGGTGTCTATCCTCTGGCCTTGGGACAGGTCTATTCTCGTCTCTGCCAGACCCATGCCCTGACCAACGCGGATTCCAAGGGGAGTTTTCCGTCCCACTTCCTGTTGCTCATCGGGCTGGTTGTTCATCTGTCTGGCCAATAGCTCAGAAAAGGAAGCTTCTCGCCTCTTAAATCCCATGGTATTTACATTGGCGATGTTATTGGAAATGGTGTCAATCTTCTTTTGTAAGGCATCCATACCGGATGTCGCAATGATTAAGGAAGTGTTCATGCAACTCACTCGCTTTTAACCATATTTTAATTATACCACTATGTATACGGATGGAAAAAGATTTATAAAGTACAGTTTTTGAGTTCTATATCTATACCCTGCCAATTTCATTTACCGCTTTTTCCAGGCTTCGGTCATAGGCCTGAATCACCTTCTGGTTGGCTTCGAAAGCCCGGACGGTTTCAATCATCTCTGCCATGCTCTTGGTGGCATCTACATTGGAGCCTTCAATAAAGCCCTGTTTAATCTGAACCGGCAGTTGTCCCTGGGCTAATGGTTGCAGGGCCTGCTGCCCTTCCCAACGATATAGGCCATTTCCTTCTTTCACCAAAGAGTAAGGGTTATTGACCATCACCAAATTCAGCATGACGGGTACCTGCGGATTATCCCCATCCGGATTGATTGTGACCAAACCATCATCCCCTACCTTGAAGGGCTGGTCCCCAATGAGAATGGGCTGGTTCAATTCATCCAATACCAGATTCCCTTCCGATGTTACCAGCTGCCCCGCTCCATCTATGGTAAAGCGCCCGTTGCGGGTATAGCGGATATTACCTTCCCTGTCTTGAACCGCAAAAAACACCTTTGGCTTCACTCCGGTATCGGGATCAACAGGGAGTGCGTCATCATAAATGGCGAAATCCAATTCGTTGCCGGTATTCAACAAATCCCCCTGCGTAAACTGGGGAATCGTTTCCTGCAGATACACCCCGGTGTTCATCCTTCCCAATAATGCAGCTTGCCCAACCGTCAAAGTTCGGTTGGATAAAGGAACCGTTTGGTTATCCCGGATGCGTTGGATCAGCATTTCAGGAAAGGACCTCATCACGGAGTTATCCGCTTTAAACCCCGGTGTATTTACATTGGCAATATTGTTTGTCAATACTTCCTGCCTGCGCTGCAGAGCGATCATCCCGGAAGCAGCCGTATATAATCCACGAATCATTTATTATCACCACATCACTGTATTCTTTAGGTAGTTAAAGATTTGCTAAGTACATCTTTTGAGTTCGTTCTAAGTGAGATTACCGAATAGCGAAAACAAGACCTCAACTGTCTCCATCGTTGAATTATCCCTGATGTTTTGAGGGCTTCGCTATTTGGCAATCGAACGTACAGTGAAAACTTTTCTTTTCGAACTCAACTCGATGTACGTGTAAATCTTAACTACTTATATTTATCCTATCGGCAATTCAACCAAAAATCTTAAGTCCAATCAAAAACCCACAAATGATCATTGTGGGTCAACTAACCTTACGCTTTTTTTCTCTTCTGCTTGGGGGCCCGATCCAGATGTTCAAGCATCAATCCCGTTCCCCTGGCTACACAACTCATGGGATCATCAGAAATAAATACCGGAACCTTCAACTCCTGCATCAATAGCTGATCCAAGCCATGGAGGAGAGCGCCACCCCCAGTAAGGATCACGCCTTTGTCAATGATATCGGCAGACAGTTCGGGTGGCGTCCGTTCCAATACCCCTCTGGCAGCCAGTATTACAGATGAAATCGCTTCTTCCAGGGCTTCCATCACCTCGGAGGATTTTACGGTGATGGTTTGGGGGAGTCCGCTCACCATATCCCTTCCCCGAATATCCATCTCTTCATTTCTCCCCCCCGGGAAAACGGTTCCAATACTGGTCTTGATATCCTCTGCCGTTCTTTCTCCAATGAGGAGTTTATATTTTCGCTTTATGTATTGAATAATGGCTCCATCAAACTTGTCCCCGGCCACCTTAATAGAAGAGGCGGTGACGATATCTCCCATGGATAAAACTGCGATATCCGTCGTTCCACCGCCAATATCAATCACCATGTTTCCGCTCGGCTGATAGATGTCCATTCCGGCTCCGATGGCTGCAACCTTTGGTTCTTCTTCTAAAAAGACCTGTTTCGCTCCACTTCGTTCTGCTGCTTCCCTTATGGCCTTCTGTTCCACTGAGGTAATATTGGTTGGAGTGCAAATAAGAATGCGTGGTCTGCCAAATAACGTTTTCACCCCAATTTTGGCGATGAAATGCTTCAACATGGTTTCGGTAATTTCAAAGTCTGCGATCACGCCATCCCTTAAAGGGCGGATGGCGATAATATTGCCTGGCGTCCTCCCCAGCATTCTCCGCGCTTCCTCTCCTACTGCCAGCACCTTGTTGGTATTGGTGTCTATGGCCACTACTGAAGGTTCATTTAAAACAACGCCCCTGTCTTTTACATAAATGAGTACGTTTGCTGTCCCGAGGTCGATTCCGATATCCTTGCTAAACATCCATGCTCCTCCCTGCTTCGTTATAGATTTCCGAACATTTCTGCCCTTTTTCTCTATTCTATACGAATCAAGGATATCCTTTTCATGGTTCAATAAATTTTGGACATCATTTCAACATTTATGCATCTGCCCGGTTTTCTGCCAATTCCCCTTGCCCATTGGTCTTTATGGAGTTGCGGTACTTTTTCTTGGTGGCTTCTCCTCCCCTTAAGTGGCGAATGGATTTGTGGTATTCAAGGATTTCTTTCACCTGGTTGGCCAATTCCGGATTGATTTCGGGCAGTCGTTCTGTCAAATCTTTGTGTACGGTGCTTTTGGATACACCAAATTCTTTTGCAATGGTACGGACGGTATTTCGGGTTTCCACGATGTACCGGCCTATTTTCATTGTCCGTTCTTTGATGTAATCGTGCACTCCCCTCGCCTCCCTATTAAAGAAATAGTCTGGTACATTATATTGATGGTGGGAGGTATATATTCTACAATTACAAGCCTGACAAGCTAATTCGGTACAGATTTTTTTGTTGAGGGGATAACTTAGCTCGTGAAGAATTATGGAATGAACAAAAAAAGGAAGCCGAAAAATAAGGCTTCCTTACGCTAATGATTATTTTACTGTGCTACTTGCTCTTGTGTATCCGGACCGCCTAAATAGGAGTCAGGGGACACGGCGTTTCCATCCTTGCGAACCTCAAAATGAAGATGAACTCCGGCATCTTTTTCAAAGATATTTCTTCCTGCTACTCCAATGGGATCTCCCTGGGTGACCTGATCCTTTTCCTTCACCTTGACTTCATCAAGACTTTGGTAGACGGTAACCAGGCCATCTCCATGATCTATCTCCACCAGGTTGCCAACGGTAGGACTTTGCTCTACCTGGATCACTTCACCGCTAAGGGCCGCTACCACATTAAACGGCTTTCCGTCTAATGCGGCAATGTCCACTCCCGTATGGGGCCAGTAGGTGTCTTCATACTTTACCAATGCAGAGGCTTGTACTTCTTCGCTGGCTCCCTGATCAAAGTAGTTCATGGTAATATCCACGTCAGCATCCGGATCCACTGGCCAAATCATCTGTTCCTTGGTACCTGTCACCGCGACAGACTCTTCAGTATCAGCCGTTTCAAAGGTTGTGCTATCCTCTGTGGTTCCCGGGGCATTTTCCGAATATTCAATGCCTTCCAGGCCCAATTCGTTCTTATCTATGGCCAAATCGTTGGGATCCTGGTACCACAGAATGAACGCAAGTATAAGTCCAGCTGCTGCCAAATAAATCACCGGGAAAGTCCATTTGTTTCGCAGGAAACGTCTCCATTTTGATGGTTTTACAGCAGGTCGAGTGCTTTCACGATTTTTTTGTTGTTCACTCATTTACATCACCTCAGGATTCAGTATCGCCAGAATTTTCCGTGCATATACCTGAATCTTTCGGGGAGACTCATATAGTTGCGAAAAAATCAATCAAATTTGCCTTATATGGACGGAACTAAGAATTTGCTAAGGACAGCCTTCGAGTTCGCTCAAAGCGGACATTAATTCTTCCTGTCCGAACTCGACTGGCGGACGTGTAAATTCTTAGTTCCGTATCTATAGATTAAAGCAGCGGTGAAAAGAGCCTTGCAGCTGATTCCCGGCTCTTTTTCCAAATGGAGCGTTTTTCGAATTCCTCCAGGGTTAACTCCCTGCTATCCTGGATATCGTTTAAAAAGTCCCTTTCCAGCCGCTTCACCACTTTATGTTCATAGATCAGGGCATTCACTTCGAAATTATGGTGAAAGCTTCTCATATCCATATTGGCTGTCCCGACAGAGGCTACTTCGCTGTCCACCATCAAGATCTTGGCGTGGATAAAACCTTTTTCATACAGATATACCTTCACCCCGGCCCTGAGCAAATCTTCCACATAGGACATGGAGGCCCAATACACGATGCGATGGTCCGGTCTTCCGGGGAGAATGATCCGCACATCCACCCCGCTTAAGGCGGCTGTTTTCAGTGCCATTAGAATGCTTTCGCAAGGAACAAAATAGGGGGAGGTGATGTATACCTTCTCCTGTGCCGAGGCAATGGTGGCAAAATAGGCCTGCATAATGGACTCCCAGTCGGAGTCGGGGCCACTTGCCGCGATTTGAATCAATTCTTCGCCCACTTCTTCCTGTGCCGGGAAGTATTCTAAATCCTCCACTTCCTCTCCGGTGATAAAGCCCCAATCCTCAAGAAAAATATTTTGTAGGAAGTAGACGGCTTCCCCTTCGATTTTCAAGTGGGAATCCCGCCAGAATCCCATTTTTTCATTTAATCCCAAATATTCATCTCCAATGTTTAATCCGCCGACAAAACCGATACTTCCGTCAATGACAACAATTTTGCGGTGGTTGCGGTAATTGAGCTTGCTGTTCATCAGCGGAATCCTGACGGGGAGAAAGGCGGCTACCTGGACCCCAGCCATTTTTAACTCTTCGACATATTGGCTGGACAGCTTCCAGCTTCCCAGGCCGTCATACATAAAGCGAACTTTTACCCCTTGTTTCGCCCTTTCAATCAGGGCCTGTTGAATCTGTTTTCCAATGCCGTCATCCCGAACGATGTAAAATTCCAAATGAATATGGTGCTTTGCTTTCTTGATCTCTTCCAGAATGGCGCCATACGTCTGCCTACCATTGGTGAGGACTTCTGTCCGATTATTGACGGTAAAGGGAGAGTGGGTATTGTTTAATACGAGCTGTAGGAGGCGGCGCTTGTTGGTCATCCAACCCCCGCAGAACTGTTCGTTGCTCCTTACCGCTTCAATCTGGGTGTGAATAATCTCGTTGATATGTTCCATCTCAACGATTTCTTTTTGGCGGAACAATTTCTTCTTCCGCCAATTGCGTCCAATTAAAAAGTATAAGATAATGCCAAAAATGGGAGACAGGATAAAGGCGAGTATCCATGCAATCGTCTCAGATGGCTTTCGATTTTCAAAAAATATCACGAAGGCAACGATGATCAAGGAAAGGGAAAGAAGGGAGTAAAGAATGCTTTTTACCCAGTCTGACCATTTTTTCTCTGCTGCAACAGGTTGGGCACTGGCCACGGGAGTAAGGCTATTGAATACTATCAATAAAAATAATAAAAGCAGGACAATCTTCTTTGATGGTCTCATCATTCACCTCATTCGGATTTGTTCTGCTTTTATTTTACACAATTCCGACTAGAAAAGTATCCTGTTTCTTATTTTTCCTGGATCCAATTCCGGTAATCTTTAATTTCCACACCTTTATAGTAGTAAAGGAGGATTTCTTCGGCTGTTTTGCCTTCCTTGGCCATGCCGTTGGCTCCCCATTGGCTCATGCCTACCCCATGTCCGTATCCATAGGTCGTGAACCGGATATTTCCATCTCTGATTTCCCATGAAAATTGGGAGGAGTTGAGCCCCAGTCTCTCCCTGACTTCCCTGCCGGTATACGTTTTTCCCGCGATGCGGATTTCCTTGATTCGCTTTCCCTCGGTCCATTCCTTGACCTTTATCCAATCCTGTCCGGCAGCGGCTGGAATGACGGCATTGGTCAAGCCCAATTTGGATAACAGGACGGGAAGGGGCATTTGAACCTGTGATTGAAATTTCGGTGATTCCTGGTCCCACGGTGAGGGAACGCTTCTTAGGTAGGGAATTTTTTCGGACCAGTAATCTTCAGAATTCTCCGTATATCCATTACTGGTGGAAAAAAAGGTGGCATTAATGGGCTTCCCCTGATAGGTGATGACTTGACCTTCTGTTTCTTTTATCACCTGATTCAGTTTATTGATCTTCCACTCATATTCGAAGCCCCAGCGATCTTTGAGCTGCCTGTCGTCCAGATAGACCTGGTGGTTTATGGTGTCTGTCACCAGCCCTCCATCGGGAACGTTGGAAAAGTCTTTTTCTACGATTCGACGGAGGATATAGGTTCTGGCGGCTATTGCCTGGGCTTTCAAGGCTTCCAGCTCAAATTCGGCAGGCATTTCAGCGGCAACCACACCCCGTATGTACTCTTCCAACGGAATCTCTTCCATTTCTTTCTTTTCGCTTCGGTATACAGGGATAAGGATCTGTTTAGCCCTTTGTATCCCTGTCTCTTCATTCTGTATGTTTTCCGGCTTCTCCATGAACAAGGATAGGATGGCAGGAACAAAAAGCGTCAGAACCACGACTCCGACGACAATAAAGATCATGTATTTTCGCATGTTCTCCCTCCCACGTTTCACCCATAGGGATCGCCTGTTCACCCAACGGCTAGTCCTATCCAACCCGTCAGGAATGGCTTTCCTTTATACCTTATGAGCGGGGGGAGGGAGTTATGACAAGATCATACGAGATCCAGATATGCCATCATGGCTTGTCTGATTTTTTCCCTATATTCTTCAGAACCAATATATCCGCACTTATCTTTTAGCCGTTCTTTTGATACTGCTCTGATTTGATGTGCCATCGCGATCGAATCTTTGGGCAATCCGGATATCTCCGAGGGCAAGTATGCTTCAATTGAATACACCTTTCGTCCGGGTTTCGCTGACGTTAAGGAAATAACGGTTACAATAGGCAATGACAGATTCGCTTCCTCAGTGGATACAACCAGGACTGGCCTAACTCCTGATTGTTCGGATCCTTTCGTTGGATTTAGATCCGCCCAAAAAATTCCCCATTGATATGTTACCATTCGGATGGCTCCTTTATTTCTTTATCACTATGCTCAAAAGCTTTCATACTCTCTTCCAGGTCTTTGATAAACAACGGATCATTGGAAGCATCCATCATTTCTTTCTTTAGAAGTTCTTTTTCAACTTTTATAGAATACTCTTCCAATGCTTCCCTGACTCCTGCATTCATCGAAGGAATAACCTTTTGTTCTGCATAATTTTTGTACTTCTCGATTAATTCAATGGGCAGGTTGAATGTAACGTTTTTCCCTTTAGCACCCATCATGATCACCCCGTTTTATTTATATTTATATTGTATATTTTTATTGTAAATTTTAAAAGGTTAATCTTAAATCTACTTAGATAATTATTCTCAAAGAAAAAAAGCAGATCACCTGAAGTCAACTTCCGGTGGTCTGCTGCTTTCATATTTGAGCCGCAACCCTTCGGGCAACAGCCATTATATAGGTTAGGTTCACGCGAAAGAAGCCTGGATCTTGATCTTCGGCTGTACCTCTTTGGCTAGGGAGGGCTCTTTGGCTGACTCTTCCTCCCCTTCCTCTGCTTCGGAGCAGCGTTCAATATCGGCTCCCAGGGCCTTTAATTTTCCGGCGAAGTCCACATAACCCCGATCCAGATGGTGCAGTCCGAACACTTCCGTAATTCCGTCTGCGGCAAGTCCTGCCAAAATTAGGGCCGCCGTTGCCCGTAGATCGGTTCCTGTTACCTTGGCTCCGCTTAGGAGGGAACCTCCTTCAACGATGGCACTTCTTCCTTCTATCCTAATATTGGCGCTCATTCGTTTAAATTCTTCCACATGCATAAAGCGGTTTTCAAATACCGTTTCTGTTACGATGCAGGTTCCTTCAGCCTTCAGCAGGAGGGCCATCATTTGGGACTGCATATCGGTGGGAAACCCGGGGTATGGAAGGGTTTTGATATCCACTGCCTTGAGGGTAGTTTCCTTTGCCAACACCCGGATGCTGTTTTCCTGCTCTTCTATGGTAATGCCCATCTCCCTCATCTTGGCAATAACCGGCTTCAAATGGTCACAGATGGCTCCATCTATGGTGACATCACCACCGGTAATGGCTGCAGCTACCATGAACGTTCCCACTTCGATTCGGTCAGGAATGACGGTATGTACTGTGCCGGACAGGAACTCCACACCTTCAATTCGGATGGTGCCTGTTCCGGCCCCGCGGACCTTGGCCCCCATCCCGTTGAGGAAGTTGGCCAAGTCAACAATTTCCGGCTCCTGGGCCGCATTTTCTATGACGGTTGTACCTTCAGCCAAGGTAGCTGCCATCATGATATTTTCGGTGGCTCCGACGCTGGCAATATCCAGATAAATTTTTGCCCCTTTTAGACGTCCTTTACACTTGGCTTCAATAAAACCTTGGCCGATCTCAATGTCAGCTCCCATGGCTTCAAAGCCCTTCAGATGCTGATCAATGGGGCGGGTGCCGATGGCACACCCTCCCGGCAAAGCCACTCGGGCACTTCCCTCCCTCGCCAGTAGGGGACCCATGATGAGAAATGAGGCTCTCATCTTGCGAACCAAATCATAGGAGGCTTCTACCCCTTTCATTTCCTCTGCATTGATGTATACCGTATCATCCTTTTGTTCCACTTTTACTTGTAACGTAGACAAAAGTTTACACATGGTATGTACATCATCCAATTTCGGAACATCATGTATGACCGATTTCCCTTTTGAGCCCAGGATCGATGCCGCAATGATCGGCAATACGGCATTCTTGGCTCCCTGTGCCTTCACTTTTCCTTCTAGTCGCCTGCCACCGCGGACAATCATTTTGTCCAATTGCTTTCCCCTCCGACTATTAATATTCCACTGTAATAATGGGTGTACCTATCGTTACTACAAGTGAACCGTCCCTTCGATCCCGATGGGCCGCCACTTGCAGATTCATCTTTTGTTGATTCGTCCAAATATATTTTCCGATTTCCGGGGTATAGGCTGAGATGCTTAAGGCTGTGTCATCTTGAAAGGATTCGACCACCTTGGCTTCCCTTTTGTTCAGCATCTTTTCCAGCAGCGATGATGGTTGGACGAGCCAGTCGCCATTGTTCAGTCTATCACTGATTCTCCCTTGGATACAAGCATTAAATTGGGGGACAAATCCTGCCGTTTGCACCCACTGATTCATTTGCTCTGCCAATTTTTCCACTTCAGACAAGGCAAAGCGATTGTGGGTTACTTTCCAGGTTACATAGGTTCGGTTATCCAAATCAGAAAGGTGCATGATTTGCAGAGAGGCTTGTGCGCCGCCCTTCAGCTCTTTTGCGGTCTGGTAGACCCAATGGCCGCGAATTTGTTTCATCTCACCTACGGGCATGGACGCTTTTTGGGCCATTTCTTCCCCCATCTGTTGAAGCGCTTCTTTTCCTTCTGCTTTTTCGTATTCTTCGCTCTGGTGAAGGACCACTAGTTCCGGCACTGCCCGTGACTCCCCATAGATGGCAGCGATCAGGGCGGCATCCCGGACAGAATCCCCAATTTGCCCGGAAACCGTGCGATAAACAGAAAATAAGATGGCAATTAATGAAAGTATTATAATTCCCCAATATCTTTTGTTCAAGTTCCCTCTCTCCTTTGGTAAAGATTAACTCTTTTAATTCTATTTTTTACCTGAGAGAAGGGGTCTATACTTCAAAATGTTCTTGATGAAGGATATTTTTTAGAAGAACATTTTCAACATCAGGGACCACCCTAAATACTGGCGGAAAAATTCAGCTACACCATTTCCAATGGCAATGGAGAGAAGGATCAGCAAAAGCTTCCCCTGGGCACTGTCCGGCCGGGCCAGAAACAAATCAAATTTAAATGTCTGAAGGGCCCACCAGGTCAGGGCGATAAATACAAGGGAAATGAATATATTTAATACGCCAGAGATGGCAAAGGAGCTTCCAGCATCCATTGCGTGCTTCCTCCTTTCTCCTCTTTTCTCGTTTGTATCACGTTCACATTTATTGGTTCCAGACTATAGCCTACGTCGATTTTTTACAGGGGTTAAGAACTTTATGGCAATTCGCCACCTCTTCTAGATTCTACACGTTTGGGTGAATCCCTTTTTCCATTTTTTTCTGTGCTGGAAATTCACAATTTATTCACAATCTAGTCACAATCTTTCAACCTTATGGTTCGAAGGTTCTGCCATTTTTATGGGGGTGAGATGGAAAAAGCATCCCGCTTTATCTTTGGTTTGCGGGATGCCCATCGACAATGTTAGACAAAATTCGGGAGGTGCCAGGCACCTATTTCATTTCTATCAGCAGTTCAATGACTTTGATCAGGTCACGCAACCTTTTGGGATCGGTTTTTAACAGTTTTACCAGCACTTCCTGAAGCTTGGTATTCTCTTTCAGGATGTAGAGCTGTTCAAGCAAATCTTCCCTTATCCCCTCGACTTGGGAGCCGTACCTTTTCTGTATTTCCCGCACGATTTCACCCGGCGCTTTGATTCCGGTCAGTTCTTCCAATCCAATGGAAAATACAGCGGCCAATTTCCCCAGGGTGACGAGATCCGGGATCCTTTCCCCGATTTCATATTTGGCCAAAGTAGAACGGGAGAGGTTAATTTCTTTTGCCAATGAAGCTTGGCTCATATTTAATTTTTTCCTGTAAAACTTGATCCGATCTCCAATATGTTGCAATTGGTTTCACCTATTCCCTCTTGAGGTTGACGTCTCTTACACGCAATATATATCGTGTCCTACCATTGAACATACCATGTCAATATGCGCCTTAATAACCCCAGGGTAGAGAATAAATGGAACTTATCTTGATTTGTGCCATAATAGAACATATAATGGGAATGATTAGAAAATTTTTCGAGTAGTGACTACATTCTTCTGGTGATAGAGATGAAATTAAGAGATTTGCTCCCGATCCCCAACTGGATATATTATTCCCATTTGTTTCTGGTTTTCCTGTTTGCATTCTTCCTGTTGTTGTTACCGGAAACCCCTGTATTCACCATCCTGTTATTCTTCCTTTATCTTATTTGTCTGGCTGGGGGACATTTTCTCTTCTCCCGCATAAAAAGGGCAGGATGGTTTCCTATATACTTTCTCGTCATTTTGACGTTGGAAGAAGCTCTCCTCCTTCCCCTTGTCCTTTATCAGCCTTTTGTACTCTTGTTTGTTCCGATTCCTGTCTTTCTTTATCAATTGGCTTATCCTTTATTGGGAACTGTGCTGCATTTGCTTGTCTTTATCCTTATTTTTTTGCTTCCTTTTCCATTGGAACCGGATATATTATCGATTCTCATGTTCCAATACCTGTTTTATTTTTCTTTGGGGATTGGGTATAGTGTCAGTTTTCTTCAATCGTTAAAGGATCCGTTGACGGACTTTCCCCGCTTTCATCATGTCAAAAGGGATCTTTGGGTTTATTCTCCCAGGGGAGTTGTCTGTTTTCTGATTGATATTGACCAATTTAAAAAATATAACGATGAGAAAGGGCATCTCGCTGGAGATCATCTGTTAGAAAATGTTTCTTCATATCTAAAACAAACGTTTCCTAAAGGGTCTGTTATCTTTCGATACGGTGGAGATGAGTTTATTATCCTGGCGGAGAATATGACGGATGACGCGGCTCATCAATTAGCCTCAGGGGTAAGTGGAGGAGTGATCGTTAAAGAAAATCCGAAAACCAAAAAAATGGAGCAGTTTTCCCTAAGTGTCGGAGTATCAACCAGTTCAGTACCCATTCTTCTGAAGTCCTTAGTTCAACAGGCCGACCAACAGATGTAACAGGTAAAGGAGTCAAAAACGGGTACAAGGAACGTCATTCCACTGGAATGTTCTAATTCCGACGAAATAAAGCATCAATTAAAAAGCTAAACCAATCCTGGTTTTGTGATGGGCAGGGAAGCGATAAAAAAATGGTAAAGCCGGTTACCCTTTAAGATGGTAAATCCGGCTTTTTTCTATTAGGGGTAGGCCCTCCAGCCAGCCATTGTTCATAAATGGGCATCCCACTTTACCTTTGACGGTGGAATGCCCAATGATCAATTTCGACAAATTCTCGGATGGTGCCTGGCACCTATCGAACAAAGATTTCGGTCAGGTTAAAGTTAACCTGGAGGAAGTCAATGACGGTGTTAGGCACAAATCCGGCCGTAATCACAACGACCACAGCGATGATGACCACAGTGGCAATCGTTGGGGGAATCTTTAGCGGTTGATCACTTCCTGCCCTCATATACATTTGACGGATGATGCCAAAGTAGTAGAAGTAGGAAACGACGCTGGTTGCGACCATGATCCCGGCCAACCAATAATTTCCCCTTAACACTGAGCTTAAGAAGATGTAAAATTTCCCAAAGAATCCGGCCGTAATGGGCAGCCCTGCCATGGAGATCAGCAGGATGGTCATGGCAAAGGCGGTCAGCGGAGCCCGATGGTATAAGCCGGCAAAAGATTTCATATCTTCTGTTCCCTGGTCACGGTTTACCACCATGATGATGGCAAAGGCTCCTACGGTGGCGAAGAGATAGCCGATTAGATAATACAACGCCTGTTCAAAGAAAATGTTGGTGATCGTTGCAAAGGGGATCAACAGGTATCCGGCATGGCCAATACCTGAGTAGGCCATCATTCTCTTCACATTGGTTTGCCTTAAGGCCAAGGTATTCCCGATGATCATTGTCGCTGCAGCAACGATGCCAATATAGATCGGCAGCTGATTAAATAATACGCTGATCATTCCGCCCTCCGGTGAAAATTTCACCAGTGAGCTGAAGGCGGTTAGGAAGACCCGGAAAACAATGGCGAATCCGGCAGCCTTGGACACCGATGCCAAGAAGGCGGTTATGGGAGTCGGTGCTCCCTGGTATACGTCGGGTGCCCACATGTGAATGGGAACGGCGGAAATCTTGTAGGTTAATCCCACAAACATCAGAAAGAAGGCCAGATATACCATCAGATCAAATCCGCCTTGGTACGCCTCTCCCAAACGGTCAGCAATCACATAAAGGTTGGTGCTGCCTGTTAATCCATAAACAAAGCTCATTCCGTACAGGAGAATGGCAGAGGCGATTCCTCCAGTTACCACATACTTAAAGGCAGATTCATTCGATTGAATATGTTTCTTCTTCAATCCGGCCATAATGTAGGAGGAGATACTGAGAAGCTCCAACCCTACGAATAAGGTGATCAGATCGGCGGAGGAGGCCATGATCATGGCTCCCAAAAGGGCCGTTAAGATCAAGTAGTATAATTCTCCGTCATATTTAATTTCTTTCTTGTCCACATAATTGATGGTGATCAACAGAACCAACGCGGTTCCTGTCAGGAACAAGAGCTTAAAGATATTGGCAAAGGCATCCAGACGGATCATGTCATTCATAATCTGCTGGACCGGCTCCCCTACATTTTGGAAGACGAAGTAGATGGAGAGGAGGATTCCGGCAATCCCCATCCATCCGAATATGCTGCGGTCCTGCTCATCAGACATAAACAGGTCAATGATCATGATCAGCGTAGCCACACCCAGGATCGCAAACTCCGGCGCCAATATCCCCCAGGGATGATCTAATACGTTCATCTGCTTACCCCCCTATCCTTAACACGATATTTTGAATGGTAGCTTGCAGGGGTTCACTCAAAACGGCAGGGTATACCCCGATTAATACGATAAACCCGATTAATACTACCATGGGAATGGCTTCAAGGGGTTGCGCATCCTTTAAATCGGCCCATCTTTCAGGCATTTGTCCAAAGGTTGAGCGCAGTACGGCCCGCAGCATATACGCTGCTGTCAAGATAATTCCCAAAGCTCCAATGGTTGCCCACACCGGCATGACGCCAAATAATCCGAGGTAGGCCAGGAATTCACTGATAAATCCTGAGAGTCCGGGCAATCCCAAGTTTGCCATCGCTGCGGTGAGCAAAATTCCGCTGATGTATGGCATGGACTTGGCCAATCCCCCCAGTTCGTGAATATAGGAGGTTTGGGTCCGTTCATAGATGATTCCCACTACAAACATTAGCAACGCGGAAATCAGACCATGGGAGATGGTTTGGAATATTGCTCCCTGAAGTCCGGCAAAGTTTAATGCCGCCAGTCCGAGAAGGACGATTCCCATGTGACTCAAACTGGAATAGGCCAGCACCATTTTCAGATCCTTCTGGACAAAAGCTAGTACCGCACCGTAGAGGATATTGATAACCCCTAGGATGGCGATAAACGTAGCCAGATCGCTCATCACCTCTGGGAAGAATCCTGCATTAAAGCGGATTAATCCGTAGGCTCCAATTTTTAAAAGGACGGCAGAGTGGATCATCACCACTGCCGGATGGGCATCGGTATAGATGCGCAGCATCCAGGTGTGCACCGGGAAGATGGGCAGCTTGATTCCAAAGGCGATCAAGAGAGAAATCATCAAGGCCAGGCGGAATCCATAATCCAGGTAGAATGGACTGTCTGCCGCGTTCACCGGGGACATGGGATTGGTCAAATACTGGGTAATTTCAGCAATCTCAAGGGTTCCCAGCTTCATAAAGATGGCCACAAAGGCAATCAGCATGATAGCAGAACCCACCCCATTGTAAATCAAAAACTTCATGGCCGCCTTTTCCCTATCCACATATCCCCAAATGGCGATCAGGAAGAAGAAGGCCACCAGTGAAACTTCAAAGAAAACGAAGAACAGGAACAGGTTCAGGGAAAGAAACACTCCCAACATTCCGATCTCATTGATCAGGAAAAGAATGAAAAACTCTTTCCAGCGCTTGGTGATACTCATGGCGGCAACGGCTGCCATGGTACTGATCAAGGTACTCAAGATCACCAAGGCCAGGGATAACCCATCTAGGCCAAGCTGATAATCCAGGCTTAAAAATACCGGCTGTCCCGCTGGGCTTGTGCCAAACGGAATGGAAATCCAGGAGTAATTTTCCTGGAACTGCATCTCATCAGTGGTAAAATCAAAGTTTCCGTACAAGAAAAGAGCAATCGCCAACGGCAGAAGGGTGGATAAAATTCCGACCCACTTAATGACTCCCGCTTTATCCCGCGGCACAAGTAGCAGGATTAAAATCCCTAAAACCGGGGAAAAGGTTAATATCGTTAATAGATTGTTCATATGCCAAAGTACCCCCCTGCTACGGACAATCCGAGAATGAGGAGGACCAGACCCAACAGGGCCACAGCTCCATAGGTTTGAATCCGCCCGTTTTGTAACCTTGCGCCCCATGCTCCGATACCGGCGGTTAACTTGGCCACCAGTTGTACCAATCCGTCTACGATGACTCGATCAAAGAAAAAGGCGGCACGTCCCAGTACACCAAGGGGCTTTACAAAAGCCGTTCCGTAAAACTCATCCACATAATATTTATGAAACAGGACCTTGTACGCCCATGGGAATGGTTTCACAAGAACATCTCTGGACACGCTCTTCTTTCCATACATGAGCCAGGCCAGCAGGATTCCGGACAAGGAAATGAGAAGAGCTACCATCTGAATCCAAACAACCGGTTCTTCTTCTGTTCCGAATTGAGTCCAGCCATTGGTTAGCCATTCGCCCAAAATCGGATTAAATGGCGTGTTGATCAATCCAGCAACCGTCGCCATAATGGCTAAAATAATCATGGGAACGGTCATGACCAACGGGGATTCGTGAACTTGGGTTCCCTTCTGTTCTCCAGTAAAGACCATAAAGAAGATCCGGAAGATATAAAATGCGGTGAAGAAGGCGGCTACAACGCCTATCCAGAACAAGCCAATCCGCCCGTCGTGCCATACGGATACCAGGATTTCATCCTTGGACCAAAATCCGGCAAAGGGGAAGATTCCGGATAAGGCAAGGGCCCCGATAAGGAAACTCCATCCGGTAATTTTCATCTTCTTCCATAAACCGCCCATTTCCTGAATGTTTTGGGTGTGAACGGCATGGATGACGCTACCGGCAGACAGGAACAACAACGCTTTAAAGAAGGCGTGGGTATATAAATGGAATACTCCTCCCACATATCCCATGGCCCCCAGGGCCAGCATCATGTATCCCAATTGGCTTACGGTGGAGTAAGCAATAATTCTTTTGATATCGTTCTGCACCAAACCGATGGATGCGGCAAAGATGGCGGTAATCCCACCGGTATAGGCCACTACATCCAGGGCTACTGGAGATGCGCTGAACAGCGGGAACACGCTGGCAACCAAGTAAACTCCGGCAGCCACCATGGTTGCGGCGTGGATTAACGCGGAAACGGGAGTGGGACCTTCCATCGCATCGGGCAACCAGGTATGAAGGGGGAATTGGCCAGATTTTCCGATGGCCCCGATGAACACAAGGATCGCCACCAGTGTCAGCATTCCTCCGCTTAACCGGCCGTCACCGACAGCAGCAAAGATCTCTGAATTATCCAGGCTTCCCACCTGCCAAAAAATCAGAGCGATCCCGATAAAAAATCCGACATCTCCGATCCTGGTCACCATAAAGGCTTTCTTCGCAGCAGCCTTTGCTTCCGGTTTAAAGTACCAGAAACCGACAAGGAGGAACGAGCATACCCCTACCAACTCCCAGAAAATATAGATTTGCAGGAGGTTGGGTGAAATGACCAACCCGAGCATGGAGAAGGTAAAGAGGGCTAAATAGGAATAAAAGACTGGCACACGATCATCTTCATGCATATATCCTTTGGAGTAGATGTGAACCAGGAGACTGACAAAGGTCACGACAAACAGCATAAGGGCATTTAATGGGTTTACTTCAAACCCCACATTAATCACTTTATCTCCAATGGTCAACCATTCAATGCTACGATTGACATTTTCTGCGTTTTCGCCAAACCTCTCTATGAGTGTAAATAGTGCCAGAACAAAGGAACCAAATACGGCAATGATTCCGATATAGGATGCACCTTCCTTCAACTGGCGGCCGAAAGCTACGAGCAGGATAAAGGCTAGTAGCGGAAAGAGAGGTATCAGCCATGCATTTTCTAACATTTGATCACCCGTCCTTCTTCAGCATTATCGCTTCATAATATCCATCTCATCTACGTTTACGGTACCCCTATTGCGGTAGAGGGCGATGAGAATCGCTAGCCCTACGGACGCTTCGGCAGCGGCCACCGTCATGGTAAACAGGGTGAAAATTTGTCCGGCAATATTGGCAAACAGGCCATATTTAGCAAATGCTACCAGATTAATATTGACGGCATTCAGCATTAATTCAATGGACAATAAGACGATCACGGCGTTTCTTTTGGTTAACGCTCCATACAATCCGATACAAAAAAGTAGAGCGGCCACCAATAGATAAGAGGCCAATGGGACTCCCATTACTTATCCGCCTCCCTTTTTGCAATGATAATTGCTCCCATCATGGCAACTAATAGTAGTATAGATGCCAATTCAAAGGGAATGACGTAGTTGGTAAACAACTGCTGTCCGATCATGGATGTATTTTGTTCAGCAAGCTGGGCCTCACTTGGAGAAACCATCCCATTGATCCCCATAAACAGGAACCCAAACAAAACTGCAGCCAGGATAAATACGAAAAATTTATGGCCTGGACGTTTCTTCTCTTCATCATCGGTGTCATGCCGCGTGAGCATGATTCCAAAGAGAGCAATAATGGTTATCGCACCGGTATATATCATCACCTGAACAAAGGCAATAAATTCCGCTTCCAAAAGAACAAACAGTCCGGCAATACTGAGAAAGGTTAGAGCCATGGAAATGGCCATATGGACCACTTTGGTAAAGTTGAGCATAAAGAAGGCTCCACCTAAGGTAAGGATGGCTAGGATAAAGAAAGCTATTAAACCTCCGCTCATGGCTTATTCCCCTTCCTAATGTTGGTGTCATTTTCATGGAGCCATTTGATATCCTTAAACAATTCATCCCGGCTGTAGGCAGCCAGCTCGAAATTATTGGTCATTACAATAGCCTCAGTGGGACAAACTTCCGTACACAAGTCGCAAAGGATACAAAGTTCAAAGTTGATATCATAGGTATCAATGACTTTTCCTTTTTTCGTGGGATCAGGGTGAGGCTTTCCTACAAGATTAATGCAACCGGTCGGACAAATCCTTGCACACTGATTACAGACGATACATTTCTCCGGATAAAAATGCTGAATTCCGCGAAAACGGTCCGGCATTTCATACGGTACGTCCGGATACATATGGGTTACTTTTTTCTTGGTCAACTGTTTCAGGGTGTACCCTAATCCTTTTGCTATGCCTAGCATGTTTTCACCCCCATTACACAATCGTTTTAATCAAAGCCGTAATAAAGATGTTTAACAAGGAGAGCGGAATCAGCACTTTCCAGCCAAAGGTCATTAACTGGTCTGCTCTCACACGGGGCAATGTCGCTTGCAGCCAAAAGATAAAGAAGACAGCGAAAGAAAATTTAAGGATAAACCAGATAATCCCTGGAATAAAGGCTAAAAATTCAAAGGGCGGATTCCATCCTCCAAGGAAAACCAAGGTGGCTATTGCTGACATTCCAAACAAATACACATATTCTGCCAACATAAAGAAGGCAAAACGGAAACCGCTGTACTCTACGTTGTATCCTGCAATCAACTCCGACTCCGCTTCCGGGAGGTCAAATGGCGTCCGGTTCAGTTCGGCAACAGCAGCGACAACAAAGATTAAAAATCCAAGAATCTGCACCAGGAAGAACCAGTTCCAGATCCCTCCGCTTTGGGCTTCGACAATATCTCTTAGATTGAGGCTTCCGGTCAGGAGTACCACCCCGATGACGGACATGACCAATGGAATTTCATAACTGATCATTTGGGCAACGGCCCGCAAAGCTCCTAAAATTGCCCACTTGTTATGGGATGCCCATCCTCCAGCTAACACCCCAATGGTTGTAATTCCTGATACGGCGATATAGTAAAGCAAGCCTACACCCAAATCTGCAAAGCCCAGGGTTTCGGAAAAGGGGAGGGTAGCCAATACCGCAAAGGAAGGGACAAAAGCGATGACAGGCGCCAATATAAACAACGGCTTATCTGCTTTAGCCGGAATGATATCCTCTTTGATCAATAGCTTGAGTACATCTGCCACGGTTTGCAATAGGCCAAGGGGGCCTACCCGGTTAGGGCCTATCCTCAGCTGCATCCAACCCAATAATTTGCGCTGGAAGTAGATGGCATAGGTTACAAAGCCTAATATTATGAAAAGGAAAACAACTCCGGAGAGAGCAAATACCGTTCCGTTTACCCAGTTTAACGGTTGCTGCAAATATTGGACCATTAACCATCAACCTCCCCAAGAACAATATCGACCCCACCGAGAATGGCAATCATGTTGGCAATGTTTTCACCCACCAGCACTTTAGGCAAAATCTGCAAATTGACGAAGGAAGGTCTGCGAAACTTGATGCGGTAGGGTTTATCTTTTCCGTTGCTGGAGATATAGCATCCAATTTCACCACGGGGAGATTCTATTCTGACAAAGGTTTCGGCATCCTTAGGACCACGAAGAACCCTTGGTACCTTCGCCATAATTTCTCCCCCTTCCGGGAACTGCTCCACCGCCTGCTCCACAATGCGTAGGGATTGGGCCATTTCTTCCATCCGAATCAAATAACGGGCATAGCAATCCCCACTTGTTTGCACGGGGATATCAAAATCAAAGCGGTCATAGATGGAGTATGGCTCATCCTTTCGGAGATCCCATTTCACTCCGGTACACCTTAAGTTAGCACCGCTCAGAGAGTAATTGATGGCGGTCTGCGCATCATAGGTTCCTACACCTTTTACACGATTCAGGAAAATCTCATTTCCCGAGACCAGTCGATGGTAACCTTCCAATTGTTCCCTCATATAGGGGACAAAGTCTCTAACCTTTTGAATCCATCCTTCAGGGGCATCCCATTTGACTCCCCCGACTCTCATGTAGTTATAGGTGAGTCTGGCACCGCACAATTCATTAAACATATTGACAATCATTTCCCGATCCCTGAAGGCATAAAGGAATGGGCTCATGGCTCCGATGTCTAATAAATAGGTTCCAAACCAAACCAGGTGGCTGGCGATTCTCTGCAGTTCCATGACAATCACCCTGAGATATTCCGCCCGTTCCGGAACCTCTATTCCCATCAGCGTTTCAACCGCGTGACAGATGACATAGTTGTTGGTCATGGCAGACAAGTAGTCCATACGGTCTGTAAAAGGAATAATTTGGGTGTAATTGAGATCTTCAGCCAGTTTTTCAGTTCCCCGATGGAGATATCCTATAACTGGAGTCACTTCTGTAATGATTTCTCCGTCCAATTTAACAATCATGCGGAAAACACCATGGGTACTAGGGTGCTGGGGACCCACGTTTAGCAATATTTCTTCTGTACGAATCTGATTCGCCATTTCCTACACCCCCTCATCATAAGGCTGGTAATCTTTGCGAAGCGGATATCCGACCCAATCCTCTGGGAGCAGGATACGAGATAGGTTGGGGTGACCTTTAAACACAATCCCCAGCAAGTCATAGGTTTCCCTTTCATTCCAATTGGCTCCGCTCCATAGGGAAGTGATGGAATCCACTTCCGGTTTTTCCCGATCCAATTTCACCCGAACGGCCAGGGGCTGGCGATTCTTGTAGGAGTAGAAATAATAGACCGTCTCCATATGTTTCTCATAGTCAACCCCGAGAAGGTTGGACAGGTAATCAAACGCCAATTCCTCATGTTGCTTTAAAACTTCTGCGACAGCCTTCCAACTCTCCTTCTTGATGACAAGGGTGGGAATATCCTTGCTGGTTTGATTGATATAGGCGTCTTCAATGACTTGATCGCCAAACTTTTCTGTAATTATTTTCACATATTTATCTAAAAGGGGCTGGTTAACAGACGCAGACTGTTCTACATTTTCGCTCATTGGCTGGTCACCTTCTTCCCGGTTTTTGCCTCATAACGAATTTTTTCACGCAATTTATTAATGCCATATATTAGTGCGACCGGGCTTGGAGGACATCCGGGAATGTAGACATCCACTGGCACGATTTGATCCACACCTTTCACTACGGCATAGGAGTTGACATAAGGACCTCCTGCTGTAGCGCATGAACCCATGGCGATGACCCATTTGGGTTCTGCCATCTGATCGTACAGTCGGCGCAAAAGGGGTGCCATTTTCTTGGTTACCGTTCCAGCCACGATCATCAAATCGGATTGACGTGGGGAAGCCCGAAAAATCGTTCCAAAACGGTCCAAATCGTAATGGGATGCACCGGTTCCCATCATTTCAATAGCACAGCAAGCTAATCCAAAGCCAAGGGGCCACAGGGAGTTGCTGCGTGACCATGCCTTTATTTCCTCCATGGTGGTAAACATCACGCTTCTCTTCAGTTCAGCCTGCTCTTCTAAGGAAAGGTTTTCCAAGTTTAGATCCATTTTAACACCTTCTTCTTCCAGGCATAAATAAGTCCCATGAATAGCATGGTCACGAAGATGAGCATTTCAATCAATGCAAACAAACCAAGCTTATCATAGGCCACTGCCCAAGGATATAAAAATACCGTTTCAACATCGAAAACAACAAACATCAGTGCAAAAATGTAATAGCGAACGTTGTAACGCACCCAACTGCTGCCGATGGCTTCATTTCCGCTTTCATAGGTGGTTCTCTTCTCCGGTGTAGGATTATGGGGTCGTAAGAAACGACCGATGGTGAGGGCGGCTACCGGCAAGAGAATGCCCAGGAAGATAAAGATGGCTACAATCAGGTAATTATTGGTGTATATTTCCATCCCATTCCCTCCATTCCTCTCTTAAATTGTGCCAAAATTCACGTGAGCAGTATTTTGGCACCCTATCAATTATAGCAAATCCGATAATATGTGTCTAACTGATGAATAAAATCATTTACAATAAAAAATCAGGGAGCAAATTTGCATTTCCCTGATTTTTTATTTGTTTATTCCTATTTCTGTGCCTTTTTGGCCACCTGGATCCGGTTAAGGGCCCTCTGGAGTGCCAATTGGGCTCTTTTAAAATCAATTTCTTCCTGTCCAGATTCGGCCAGGCGCCGTTCGGCTCGTTCCTTTGCAGCCAGAGCGCGGTTTACATCGATTTCTTCAGGCAGTTCTGCCGTTTCGGCCAGCACGGTGACCACGTCCCCGCGCACTTCGAGAAAGCCTCCGCTGATGGCCATTTCCTGTTCAATTCCATCCTTCTTGATGCGAAGGGAACTGATTTTCAACGGGGTTACCAGGGGCATGTGTCCCCTTAAGATCCCCAAATCCCCTTCTACTCCTCTGGCTACGATGAAATTAACGTCATCGCTATATACCTTGCGCTCCGGAGTAACAATTTCCAATCGGAATGTACTCATTCTTCATCCTCCCCTTGTTCAGGGTCGCCTTACATTTTCTTTGCCTTTTCCACAGCTTCTTCGATGGTTCCGACAAACAAGAAGGCTGCTTCAGGCAAGTCGTCATGTTTTCCTTCCAGGATTTCTTTGAATCCGCGAACGGTTTCTTTCACAGGAACATATTTCCCTGGAATGTTGGTAAATTGCTCGGCCACGTGGAAAGGCTGGGACAGGAAACGTTCAATTCTACGGGCACGGGCTACGGTCAGTTTGTCTTCATCGGACAACTCGTCCATCCCAAGGATGGCAATGATGTCCTGCAATTCCTTATACCGCTGCAAAATTCTCTGCACACCGCGGGCCACTTGGTAATGCTCTTCTCCTACGATCTGTGGAGACAACATTCTTGAGGTGGAAGCCAATGGGTCCACCGCGGGGTAAATTCCTTTTTCGGAAATCCCCCTGTCCAGGTTGGTGGTAGCATCCAAGTGGGCAAATGTGGTTGCAGGAGCCGGGTCTGTATAGTCATCGGCAGGCACGTAAATCGCCTGAATGGAGGTTACAGAACCCTTCTTGGTTGAGGTAATCCGTTCTTGCAATTGACCCATTTCCGTGGCTAGTGTCGGTTGATAACCTACCGCTGATGGCATGCGTCCCAACAATGCGGACACTTCAGAACCAGCCTGGGTGAAGCGGAAAATGTTATCAATAAACAGAAGCACGTCACGTCCTTCAGTGTCACGGAAATACTCCGCCATGGTCAACCCGGTCAAGGCTACGCGGAGACGGGCTCCCGGTGGCTCGTTCATCTGACCAAATACCATGGAGGTTTTACTGATAACGCCGGATTCAATCATTTCATGATACAGGTCGTTTCCTTCACGGGTCCGTTCTCCTACACCGGCGAAGATGGAGTATCCGCCGTGCTCTTGGGCAATATTGTTAATTAATTCCTGAATCAGTACGGTTTTTCCTACTCCTGCACCTCCAAAGAGACCGATTTTTCCCCCTTTGGCATATGGTGCAAGCAAGTCAACCACTTTAATTCCAGTTTCCAAAATTTCTTCCGTTGTGGATAATTCTTCATATTTGGGAGCCGGACGGTGGATTGGATGACGTTCCTTTACCTGAACGTCTCCCTTCAAATCGATGGTTTCTCCCAATACGTTAAAGAGTCGTCCCAACACTTCAGGACCTACGGGTACAGAGATCGGTTTTCCTGTGTCTACTGCTTCCATACCGCGCTTCAAGCCGTCGGTAGAAGCCATGGATACACAGCGTACCACGTTATCTCCCAGATGTACAGCGGCTTCAACGGTGAGGTTAATATCTACTTCTCCTGCACCTTGAGCCTTGTAATCTATCTTAATGGCATTGTAAATCTCAGGTAAATGTCCCTGTTCAAAGGCGATATCTACAACGGGACCCATAACCTGAACAACGCGTCCTTTGCTCATCGTTTTCCCTCCTATCTCATTTAACTTAAGGCGTTGGCTCCTCCCACGATTTCAGAAATCTCCTGGGTAATGGAAGCTTGACGTGCACGGTTATACATCAGGGTGTACTTGCTGATCATTTCTGTTGCATTATCGGTTGCGCTACCCATTGCCGTCATCCGTGCTCCCTGTTCACTCGCCTTGGAATCCAACAACGCGCTAAAGATTAAGGTTTCCGCATATTTTGGCAAAAGTTCCGCCAAAACTTCTTCGGAAGAAGGCTCATATTCATAGGATAATGTTTTTTCTTCAACGGATACTTGTTCCAATGGCAGAAGTTTTTGTTCTGTCGGTACTTGCTGAATGGCACTAACAAATTTGTTGTAAACCAGATACAATTCATCAAAGGTTCCATCCGCGTACATACCGACGGCTTTTGACGCCAACTGGCTGATATCCGCGTAGGTGGGATAATCGGACAAACCAATCACTTCTCCAATTAATGGATAGTTCCTGCGTTTGAAGAAATCCCGTCCTTTGCGCCCAACGACAAAGATGGCATATTCATCCTGGGATTTGTGGCGTTCACGGATGGTACTTACCACTTTTCTCAGGATATTCCCGTTAAATCCTCCCGCCAATCCCCGGTCAGAAGTGATGACCAGATATCCCGTCTTTTTCACTTCCCGGGATATCAGCATCGGATGTTTCATGCCTTTGCTTCCTGCGGCAATGCTTGCAATCACTTCCCGCATTTTCTCTGCATAGGGCCTGGATTGTTCAGCCCTCTCTTGGGACCTGCGCAATTTGGCGGCTGCCACCATTTCCATGGCCTTGGTAATTTGACGGGTATTTTGGACGCTTTTTATCCGCCGTTTTATCTCACGGGTTCCTTGCACTCTGCTTCACCACCTTTTCCTAACAAGTCAAGGGTTCGTTCATCTATTTCCTTCGAGGTTTTTCGCCTCTCATGTCTATGGAATTTTTACTGCGAGACGGCAAATCCCTTTTTAAATTCTTCGATGGCTGCATTTAGCTCTTTTTCGTCCGGCAGCTCTTTTGTGTTTTTAATATGGTCAAGGAGTTCTTTCCGGTTATGCTCAATATATGAAAGAAGCTCTTTTTCAAAGCGGCGAACGTCTGCTACAGGAATGTCGTCCACAAATCCCTTGGTAACGGCATAGAGACTGATTACCTGCTTTTCAACCGGCATTGGCTGGTATTGATCCTGCTTCAGGATTTCCACGGTACGTTCCCCACGGGCCAAGCGAGCTTGGGTCGCTTTATCCAGGTCAGAACCAAATTGGGCAAAGGCCTGAAGTTCACGGTACTGGGCCAGGTCTAGCCTCAAGGTTCCTGCAACCTTCTTCATGGCTTTGATCTGGGCTGACCCTCCTACACGGGATACGGAAATCCCTGCGTTCACGGCCGGGCGAATACCGGCATAGAATAGGTCAGATTCCAGGAAGATCTGTCCGTCGGTGATGGAAATCACGTTCGTTGGAATATAGGCGGATACGTCCCCTGCCTGGGTTTCGATAAATGGCAGTGCAGTTAAGGATCCGCCGCCGAGATCGTCATTCAGCTTGGCTGCACGCTCTAATAAGCGGGAGTGCAGATAGAAGACATCCCCTGGGTATGCCTCACGTCCTGGTGGACGGCGAAGGAGCAAGGAAAGCTCACGATAAGCAGCGGCTTGCTTAGATAAGTCATCGTAGATGCAAAGGACGTGCTTTCCTTTATACATGAAATATTCGCCCATCGCTACACCGGAGTAAGGTGCCAGATAGAGCAGCGGCGCAGGCTCAGAGGCACTGGCGGTAACGACGATGGTATATTCCATGGCTCCAAATTTTTTCAGGGTTTCTACTACCCCGGCCACGGTGGATTGCTTTTGTCCAATGGCCACATAGATACAAATCACATCTTGACCCTTTTGATTAATAATGGTATCTATGGCCACCGCAGTTTTACCGGTTTGGCGGTCCCCAATGATCAATTCCCGCTGGCCTCTACCAATGGGAATCATGGAGTCAATCGCTTTAATTCCGGTTTGCAGCGGCTCATGTACGGATTTCCGGTCAATAACCCCAGGTGCTCTGTTTTCAACAGGACGGAACTCGCTGGTTTCAATTGGGCCCAAGCCATCCACCGGTTGTCCCAATGGGTTTACAACGCGGCCAAGGAGAGCTTCTCCGACAGGAACTTCCATGATCCGTCCTGTACGTTTCACCTGATCCCCTTCTCGGATTTCTGTGTAGGGTCCCATGATGATAACCCCTACGTTATCCTCTTCAAGGTTCTGGGCCATCCCCATTACTCCATTAGAGAATTCGAGCAATTCCCCTGCCATTACATTTTCCAATCCATGGACACGGGCAATTCCGTCCCCAACCTGAATAACGGTCCCTACGTCAACAACTTCAACCACTGATTTATATTTTTCAATTTGTTGCTTAATAATCGAACTAATCTCATCAGGTTTGATGGTCATCCATTTTCACCCCTATCTGCCTTTATTAGGAGTTCTGCAGTTGTTGCTTGAATCGCTTCAGCTTCCCTGCAATGCTCCCGTCGTACACTCGATCCCCTATCCTTACAACGATGCCTCCTAGGATGTTTTTGTCCACCACATTGGTGATGCGCAACTGCTTGGATAGGACTTTCCCAAATCTTTGTGCGATTTCATTCTCATCTTCTTTGGATAATGGCTGTGCCGTTGTGACAATGGCATCAGCGATACCGCGCCCCTGGTTGGCCAGTTTAGTATATTCCTCCACCACCTGTTCCAACACTTGTTCACGGCGACGGTCAATGAGAAGGAATATAAAGTTCTCCGTTTCTTCTGTCCATTTTCCGGAGAATATTAGTTTCATCTGCTCTTTCTTTTCCTCGGCATGTAAGCCTGGGTGAGCCAATAATTTCCGGAGGTCGGGATGTTCATTTAAGACTCCCAACATGGCAGTCAGATCTTTCTCCACTTCTTCCAACTTGCCTTTTTGTTCCGCAACTTCAAACAAAGCACGGGCATAGCGCTTTGCGACTGCTCCACTGATCATAAGCGCTCCCCTACCTGTTCTAAGTAATCATCAATCAGCTTGGATTGTTGTTTTTGATCTAATTCTTTTTCAATGATTTTGGAAGCTAACTCCACAGAAAGGGAACCCACTTGGTTGCGAAGTTCAGCCACTGCTTTCTCCCTTTCTCTATTAATCTCGGCTTTGGCATCTTCCAAAATTCTGCCGGCTTGTGCCTTAGCATCCTCAAGGATTTCCCTGGCTTCCCGGTCGCTTTGTACCTTGGCCCTTTCCAGCATGTCATGGGCTTCCTTACGGGCCTGCTGAAGCAGATTCCGCTGCTCTTCAAGCAATCTTTCCGCCTCGGCGCGGCTTTTTTCTGCGGTGGCAATTTGATTTTCAATATGATCCTGCCGCTTTTGCAGCACGCTCATGGCCGGACCCATGGCATATTTGCGAACAAGCCATAACAAGATTAAAAATAATATGACCTGAAATATTAATGTCCCAAATTCAAGACGCACTTCGCCAAATTCTATCATCTTATCCTTATTCACTCCCTTCTCTTGGATCAGGGGAACACCACTTTACTTTCTTTCAATGAAACTGTTGGACTTACCACTTCAATTTGAAGGGTTGAGCTTACAAAAGGAAGGCGAAGGTTCCTTGCCCCCGCCCCATGCTCTTTCCTCTAAAACCACTCAGAGGACGCTGGCACTTACAGACGGCCAAAGAGAATAAATCCAATGGCAACGGCGATGATGGGCAGAGCTTCTACAAGACCTAATCCCAAGAACATAAGACCCATCAAGCTGCCGCGAGCTTCTGGTTGACGGGCAGTTCCCTCGATTGTACGGCTGATAACCAAACCGTTTCCAATCCCAGCTCCTACAGCGGCTAAACCAAAGATTAATCCTAATGCAATCGCAAAATCCATGTTTTTTCCCTCCCTGTATTAATATCCATGTTTTTGATGAAGATCATCACTCAAAAGATGAATTAGTGATGGTCACTAACCTTTTGAGAAATATAAACCAATGTCAAGGTGACAAAAATGTAGGCCTGGATGGCTCCGACGAATACGGAGTAACCTAACCAGATGATAAGGGGTACTGATGTTGCTGCCCAGAAACCTGCGGCAAGGAATAAGATGAGCACCTCACCGGCAAAAATGTTTCCGAATAGACGAAGGGGCAGTGTCAGCACCTTGATGACAAAATCCTCCAAAAAGTGAATGATAAAAAGTGCCGGGTATGGTTCAAAGTAGTGCTTTACATAGGCCCGTGGATTTTTCTTAATCCCTAAATAGTGAGAATAGATTAAAACCATCAGGGCTAATGCAAAGGTAACACTGGGATTGGCTGTCGGTGATTTCCACCAGGCTGTCAGGACGCCTTCTTCTCCATGTTCCTTTGCTTCTTCTATCAGCTCCTCAGTAATCCCTATGGATTCAACGGGCTTTTCGAATTCAATGTGGAATGTGGTAAAGAGCAATCCCACCTGATTCGCCAGAAAAATATAAAGGAACAGGGTGAGGGCCAGAGTGACAAATTTGGATGTGGTTTTCGCATCCATAAATTGTCCACCAATTCCCTTTACAAAATCAATGACCCATTCGAAAAAATTTTGCCAGCCCCTGGGCACTCCTGATGTCATATTTCTTGTTCCCAACCTTAATATGAGCAGCACCAGCAGGGCCACGATGACGGACATAATCATCGTAGGAATATCAAAGGCCAGCCTCAGACCACCTATTTCCCATTCAACATACGGCGAAAAAGCTTCCATTTTCTGTTTCTCACCCCTTTCTCCCATCACATAAGCATCTTGGTAAAACTAATTTTTATTTAATTTTTATGGGTAAACCTTGTAATACGAAATGAAAGCAGAAGGGTTAGGATTTGAATGAGGAATAATCCTATCAATACCCCTGCCAGGGAAAATAATTCAGGCCGTTTCACGGAAACATAGACGGCAAATCCGGCAAGGAGCATTCGCTGCATCATGCCCATACCCCCAATCCGCCTCTTTCCTTGATTCATATATTTCCCCAGTTGATATGTTTTCATAAAAAGAATGACCCCATTTATGAGACTCACTGCCATGCCAAGAAGCAATCCCTGGATGAAGGATCTGTTCGGCACAACCAGCCAGAGCAGGCCCGTGGCTAAAAAAAAGAATGATGCGATTTGAAACAATTTTTTCATCCAGAGGGTAAAATCCTCCATGGCTAGTCTCCTAAAAAGGGTTTTATTAATAAGGTAATGGTATATATCCCGGCAGCTATTCCTAACAACACACCGACAATCAGAAAAATGGGGCTTGTACCAAACAAGCCGTCCAAATACTTACCTCCGAAAAATCCCAGGAGGGTGGTGACGGTTAATTCCAATCCTATGGTTCCAAGAAAAATAATTGCCTGCCACGGATTGTCTAATTTGGACATCCTGCCGTTCCTCATTTCCTTTACAATCATCCTCATCAATATTATCTAAAGGCAAGAATATTTGTCAACTTTTTCACAAGGATAAACATGTCTAATTTTGCTGCAATTTTTGGCAATTACCAGGTTTGCTTATATTTTTTCTACTACAGTAGATACTCCTTGCCCTCCGCCGATACAGAGGGTAGCCAAACCATACTTGGCCTGCTCTCTTTTCTTTAATTCATGGAGCAGGGTAACCAAAATTCTGGCGCCGCTAGCTCCTATGGGATGTCCAAGGGAGATGGCACCGCCGTTTACATTTAATTTATCTCGAGGGATTTCCAAATCCTTTCCTACCGCCAGGGATTGGGCAGCAAAGGCTTCATTTGCTTCTATCAAATCAATATCCTTCAAGCGGATTCCTGCCTTTTTAAGCACTTTTTGGGTAGCAGGAACCGGACCCATTCCCATGATCTTCGGATCAACGCCGGCGCTGGCATTGCCGCGGATTACAGCCAATGGCTTGATTCCCATTCGGTCCGCCTTTTCCCTCGACATGATCACAAGGGCTGCAGCCCCGTCATTAATGCCCGAGGCATTCCCTGCAGTTACTCTTCCATCCTTCCGAAAGGCAGGTTTTAAATGGGCCAGTTTCTCTTTGGTTGTTCCGAATCTTGGAAATTCATCGACAGCGAAGGTGACGGGATCCCCTTTCTTCTGAGGTATGGTCACCGGAACAATTTCATCGGCAAATTTGCCGTCTTTAATGGCCTGTTCCGCCTTTTGCTGGCTCCAGGCCGCAAATTCATCCAACTCTTCTCTGGATAATCCATAGGTGTCACAGATATTTTCTGCCGTTATTCCCATGTGATAATCATTAAAGGCGCACCATAAGCCATCCCGAATCATACTGTCAACAATCTTCTGGTCTCCCATGCGGAAGCCTTCCCTTGCTCCTTCCAATATAAAAGGAGCTTGACTCATGTTCTCCATCCCTCCGGCTACGATTGTTTCTGCATCACCAGCCAATATCGCTTGTGTTGCTAAATGAACTGCCTTCAGTCCAGAGCCGCATACTTTGTTGATGGTCATTGCGGGAATTTCCTGGGGGATTCCCGCCTGAATAGCCGCTTGCCTTGCCGGATTTTGACCGAGCCCAGCCTGAAGTACATTTCCCATGATCACTTCATCCACTTGATCTTTGGATAATCCTGCCCGTTGGAGGGCCCCTTCGATGACGATAGCCCCAAGTTTTGTGGCCGGAACCTGACTCAAACTTCCGCCAAAGCTGCCAATGGCCGTACGAACTGCGCTTACAATCACCACTTCTCTATTGCTCACCATCTCCACTCCCTTCCTTTCTTAATCCATTCATCATCACAGAGGTAATCTAAATATTCTAACCATTATTTCTTCTATGACATTCTGATTTTTCCTTCTTCATTTCAACACATTTTATCAATATTTTTATAAAGGTGGAACTAGAGAATTTGCTAAGGACAGCCTTCGAGTTCGTGCTAAGCGGACTTTATTTACTTCTTGGTCCAACTCGACTTGTTGTACGTGTAAATCTCTAGTTCCGATTAGTTCCACTTCCAATAAAAAAGACCGCGGTTGAGTCGATTGCTCAAGTTGTTCACTTGAATTGATCACTCCGCGGTCGATGTAAAAGAAGTTCGATTTAATTGTTATTTTTTATCTTCCCTTTACTACTTGTTTTCTGGTTCCCAGCCATTGGGTAATCAGCATCAGGGCCATGACTCCCAATCCGAAGGTATCAGTGTAGAGTCCCGGGTAGATGAGAGACAATCCGGCGGCACCACTTAGTATACGCTCATACCAGGCCATGGGCCGGAACAGGTATCCCATCAGGGCTCCCCCCACTCCAATCATTCCTATGAGTGAAGTAAAGACAATCCACAGGGCTCCAAGAGCCGTGGTATCAATTAGCAACAACTCCGGCGACAGGACAAATATATACGGGATCAGAAAGGCGGCAATGGCTAATCGTGAAGCCTCTGCTCCTGTCCGTATCGGTTCGCTTCCGGCAATTCCTGAGGCGGCAAAGGCGGCCAAGGCTACGGGTGGCGTTACATCAGCAATAATGCCAAAGTAGAAGGTAAACATATGGGCTGCCAATGCCGGATATCCCAATTGGATAATTGCTGGTGCGGCAATGGTTGAGGTAATGATATAGTTGGCTGTCGTCGGTGATCCCATCCCCAAAATGATGGATGAAATCATTGTCAGGAAAAGGGTAAAGATAATAATTCCCCCGGACAAGTCGATTAACCCGTTTGCAAACTTTAGTCCTAATCCAGTTAAGGTGACGACACCCACAATAATTCCTGCTGCCGCAGTTGCTGCCACCACGCCAAGGGCAGAACGGGCACCATCCTCCAAGGCTTGAAGAATATCTTTCGCACCCATCCTAGTTTCCTTGCGAACAGCGCCAACCAAAATGACGCTAAGAATCCCGGCTAAAGCTGAGCGAATGGGTGAAAACCCAGCAATCAAAAATCCGACAATCACAAAGATGGGGAGCAACAGGTAGATTTTTTTCAATACTTCCTTTTTATCCGGCATTTCTTCATCTGTCAGTCCCCTTAAGCCAGATCGCTTTGCTTCAAGGTGAACGATGATCCAGATTCCGGTGAAATAAAGGAGGGCAGGAATGGCTGCCGCCTTGGCAATATCCCAATAAGGCATCCCGATAAACTCTGCCATCAGAAAGGCTGCCGCACCCATGATGGGGGGCATCAGCTGTCCTCCAGTGGAGGCGGCTGCTTCTACTGCCCCGGCAAAGGCAGGCCTGTAGCCCAGCTTTTTCATCATCGGAATGGTGAAGGAACCGGATGTTACCGTATTAGCCACTGAGCTTCCGCTAATCGTTCCCTGTAGAGCACTGGAGAAGACCGCTACCTTCGCTGGTCCTCCAATTTGTCTTCCGGCAATGACTAGGGCCAAATCATTAAAGTACTGGCCGACTCCTGTTTTTCCGAGGAAGGCACCAAAGAGGAGGAAGAGAAAAATAAATGTTGCGGAAACTCCTAATGGCACCCCAAGAATTCCCTCCAGCGTGTAATACATTTGGCCGATCAACCGCTCCAGGTTTACTCCTCGGTGCTGCAAAAATCCCGGCATATATTTGCCGTAGTACGCATAAAGAAGAAAAACTGCAGCGATAATCGTAATGGGTAGTCCGACCACCCTTCTGGATGCCTCCAATACCAATAGAATGGCAATCCCTCCTACTACCAAATCCAGGGTGGTTAAATTGCCTGCCCGGGTCACCAATCCATCATAGGCATATACCCAGTATAAGCCAACTCCTGCACCGGCAATGGCCAATAGGATGTCTATGGGGCCGATGGACTTCTTATCCCCTTTTAACGTGGCGGGAAATAGTAGATAAATCAGGGTTAAACCAAAGGCTAAATGGACCGAACGTTGAAGCTGTGAAGCAAGTGTTCCAAAAATGGCGGTATATAACTGAAATACGGAAAATGCGATAGCAAGCCACTTTACAATCTGCCCCATTACTCCCGTCAATTGGCGAAATGAAGATTCCCGATCATATTTGCTTAATAACTGGCTGACTTCCTCTTGTGTTAATTGCTTCTGTTCTTGACTCATTCAGGAAGACCCCTCTCTCTCCAGATTGAAAACAAACTAACCTTTTCTATTTGGAAGCGTACCCAGGAACCTGGTTTGCTAATGTTGGACAATGGAATTTTCTTGTCTTTCATGATTAACGTGTGATTGGCAATCACTTGCCCTACCCTTTGATCGAAATAAGGAACTACGCGGTTGATGTTGGAGATCACCATCCAATCCCCTTCAAAGGAGAAGGTTTGTCCCTCTTCAAGTTCATAAGGAATCCCCACACCATAGGACTGGAAACGGGTCTCGTCTAATATCATCTTTCCTTCCTCATCAATTCGATACATCTCTTCCACTGGAGTAAGATGGATGGAATGGATGTATCGAATGATGAAGGTGTCCCCGCTCTCAACGGGAGCCACGAATAATCTTTCTCCCGTTTCTCCTTGAGTAATGGTTACAGCCGAGAATACCGGAACAAACAGGATAGCCAACAGCAGAGCCATTCCAAGGGTAATTCCGAGGAACAACAGGTTTGTTTTTTTCATTTCTATCACATTCCATTTTTTCATATAATTGTATTCTGTCTGTATTCGTGAAAATAGGATACCGAGGAATCTCCTTCGGTATCCTATTTGGTTAAATTTCGCTTAACTCATTAATTCACATGCTCATTTTTGTTCTTAAGTACCCGCTTTATTACTTAACGCCCTTTTCTTCATAATACTTGGCGGCTCCTGGATGCACATCCAGGCTGACACCTTTTAATGCATCTTCAAGCTTGATCACCTTTGCCTTGGCATTCACGGTAGCCAATTGCTCCAGGTTCTCAAAAAGTGCTTTTGTCATGTTGTAAACCGCATCATCGGAAAGTGCGTCACGGGCAACAAGCATGGCTTTTACAGCGACCGTTTTTACATCCGCATCTTGTCCGCTGTATGTTCCGGCAGGAATAACTTGCTCAGCATAGTATGGATATTTTGCAATTAAATCAGCAATCTTGTCATCTTCTAACTGAATAATTTTTACTCCGGTTGTTGCAGATAATTCAGTGATGGCGGATGTTGGTGCTCCGGCAGTTACGAATGCGGCATCCAATACTCCATCCTGAATGTTGGAGGAAGATTCTTTAAAGGATAAGCGTTCTGCTTTGATATCTTCAAAGGTCATTCCGTAGATTTCAAGGATTTGTTGCGCGTTAGCTTCGGTTCCACTTCCAGGTGCTCCAACGGAAACGCGCTTTCCTTTCAAATCAGCAACGCTGTTAATATCGCTCTTTGCAGGAACCACGATTTGAATGGTTTCCGGATAGAGGGCCGCAATGGCTCTAATATTATTTATTTGGTCTCCCTCAAACATAACGGTTCCTTTAGTTGCGTAGTCGGCAATGTCGCTTTGGGTGAAAGCAAGGTCTACCTGCTCATCACGAATCAGACGCATATTTTCTACAGACGCACCGGTGCTTTGTGCAGTCGCATTGACACCCGCTTTGTCAGTAAAAATTTGGGCCATTCCACCGCCCAATGGATAATATGTTCCTGCTGTACCACCTGTGGCGATCACGATTTGACTTGGAGTTTCTTTTGCAGGTTCTTGCGCTTGTTCTTTTGGCTGCTCTCCTCCTTGCTGACTATCTTGCTTGCTAGCTCCGCAACCGGCAAGAACAAGGATAAAGGCTAGGCTAAGTATGAAGAACAATAAGCCTTTTCTTTTCATGAAAATTTCCCCCTTTTTCATTGATTATGGACATTTGTTAATCCACCTATTTTATTGTCCACACAAACTATATCATCCTACAAAATCCTAAAGGTTAATTTTCTGAATTAAGGATTTTTTCGTTCATTCAATTTATTTTTGAAGTTCTTCTTTCGCTTCAAGATATAGGACTTGAATAAATTTTTTGATATTAATGCTAATCCGGGATTTGCCGGGGTCGACGTCATCATCTAGATCCTTCATTTTTCGTCGGACATCGGCAAAATCAAAAAATTTCGGAGCGTAATATTCAAACTTGGGATTGGCATAGTCGGTCAGTCCAAGGGAAGCCAGATGGGTTAATGCCTGGGAGATAGCCCGTCTGATCCTCTGCTCTGAAGCCTTCATCTCTTTGTTTAAAGAGGATTTAGAGGACTTCGGTCCCAACCTTTTTTCGGCAATCCTCATATAGACGTCCTGTAGTCTGGGAAATTCTCGGCGAAGGCGGCCTTCCTCTTCCAATTGATGAAGAATTTCCACCATTTCCAACAGATCAGCACTCCCTGTCTCGCTAAGTATTCCCAATTCGCTCAATATATATTTGGCGGAATCCATGATTTGTTTCTCCCTGGCTGGCTGTGACTTTTTTCCCTTATAGTCCCCTACATCCAGCACACGCAGGGATTTACGGATATCATCAAGGGATTTCTCCAGCAACACTTTCTCGTTTACTTTCTGCAGAACTGCGACCACTTCCAAACGGTTGATCGGCTTTGTAATATAATACTCAATTCCAAGAGAATAGGCCTGTCCAATCAATTCTTTATTCTCCACTTGGGAGATCATGACGATTTTCCCAGAGTAATTTGATTGAAAAAGCTTCTTTACCGTTTCAATCCCGTCTTGAATCGGCATCAGCATATCAATAAGCAACACGTCCACCCGCTTCTCCCTTAGCATGGGTGTGCTGACGAATGAACCGTTTTCCGCCTCTCCTGCCACTTCTCCCAAATCTTCCTTTTCAATGATATGGGTCAGCATCGAACGAATGGCTGGATCATCATCCGTAATAAAATAGCGAATCATACCTGGCTCCCTCCTACAACGGCATGATATGGCAAACGAATCAGAAAAAGAGTCCCTCGGCTATCTGGTGGCTCTTCAATGGTGACAGTTCCCTTTAGATGCTCCACTACTTCCTTCACATAGGATAGGCCAATTCCTGTGGATGGTTTCCCTGTGCTGTCATACTTGGAGGTAAACCCGGGTTGAAACACCAGATCTCTGTCCTTCGGTGGGATTCCCGGACCGTCATCCCATACTCTCCATTCCACCCACTCTCCTACTTTTATTATAGATAATTTTACGGTCCCTGCCCCATCGATGGATTCAACGGCATTCACCACTAAATTGTTCACAATAGACAGGGTGGTAAATATGTTGCAGTGATAATCATCGGGATATACTTCAAGAATAAAGCGAATCTTTTTTCCCAGCATTTCGGAAACCTTCTGATTCATTCGAATGATAATCTTCCCCAGATCTTTCACATTCATATGTTCAATGGAGGTCTCTTTGGCGATCATTTCCTGAAGGCCGGCATAGATTCTTTGGTTATCCTTCTTTAATTCATGGACCTGACCGGCAATCCAAAGGGCCTTCTGGGCCAAAGACTGATCTTCATTCCACTGGGCCGCCTTCTCCTTTAATATCCGATACAATTCATAGCTTTCACGGGTTACACTTTCCACATGCTTTAGGGTTTTTTTCAAATGGACCGTTTCTTCGTACAAATTGGAAATGAACAAAAGCATCTGTTCGTTTCTTTGGCGCTGTTTTTCTTCAGCCAACTTGGCCTGCCGCCAATTAATCAGATTAAAAAAGCCCACGACAAAGAAACTGCGGAAAATGGCAATAAATATAATCGCATTGATCAATGACAAACTGGGGATTTCTCCGGTTACAAGAAATCGGGCATACAATTCCACCAGGTTGGAAAAAATCTCTGCGCCCCCTCCAAGAATTCCTAGCCATAAGGGTTGAGGTAGAAGCCGATTCAACCGGAAGATATAAAAGAGCAGGGAAAAGGTGAGATAGTAAAAAAATGAGGGAAAATGGATCCAAAAGGATGATTCGGCAATAAACCCCGCCCCTTGGATTACCCAATCCAGGGCAATGCGAAAGCTGACAACGAACCCGCCAACCAAAATGCCGGCAAGGACCGGAAAGATTTCCCGATTCCACAGCAAAAAGAAAAAAAACGCCGCTGAGCCAAAGCTGAAGCGGAAATTCTCTCCAAATGGGGATAATTTCCACTCTCCCAGCAGCGCCGTTGTAATCATCATTAATGCAAGAAGAAATCCTTTACTGGGCCATGAAGATCTGTCCCGCAATTCGCAAACACATCCTTAGATTATATACTCTATTTCTATATAGTCCTTAGTAAATTCTTTAGTTCCTTCCCTATAGTAAATTCTAGATTCCTTCTTAATTGTACCTGATTGGGCTTGAAATGTTAAGAAGTAAGCACCCGGTATATGACCACGGCTGCTTCTCCGCGGGTCGCTCCCCTTTTGGGATAAAAGTAACCGTTGGCGCCCTTCAGTAGCCCTGCTTGGCTCATCTTGGCCACCGGTTCTTTAGCAAATGAAGGGATATCCCCGTTGTCTTTATATGAAAGCTGTCCTTCTCCCCGAACATTTAAGGTTCTTGCCAAAATGGCGGCCATTTCTGCCCGGGTTACCAACTGATTCGGCCGGAATGTCTGATCCTGATATCCAGTGATGATCCCTTTGGCAGTAGCGATCTGAACGGATTCCATAGCCCAAACGGGAATGGGATCAGTAAACTTCAGATTTTGACTATTTTTATCGTTGGTATCCTCTTTCTTCCATTGAAGGGCCCTGGAAAGTAGAACAACGAATTGAGCCCTTGTTAAGGGTTGATCGGGTTCAAAACGAAACTCGTCCATCCCCTTGACAATCCCTCGGGAAGCTAAGGAAAGAATCTCCTTCTTTGCCCAATGATTTATGACATCTTGGAAGGTGACATCCCCTTCTGCAGAATTAGACTCTTTTATTTCCTTCTTTAATTCAAAGGGCTGATACAGAGATATCTCATCAAAGTAGACGGTCCCTTTAAGGGGTCTTTGTTCTGTCCCTTCGGGCAAGTTGACTAAATAAAGGCTGCGAAGCTTCAATGGATAAATCAGCCCCCTCGGGAACGAGCCTGATACATATTTCCAGCCATTCCAATTTACTTCTTTGGCCAGATCAATGTAGCGGAGTTTCCCTTCGGCATCGATGATCTCAGCCCTTAGCCAATGTTTGCTGTTATCTCCATAAACCCATAAACCAAGCCCTAAAGGTCTTCCCGGCATTAGGATCGGCTCTTTACCCAAACGGCCATAGGCAATGCGAACTTCGCTGGATGGAGCATTGGAGAAGTTATAGGTAAGCCGGGTTGATTTTTTACTACTATAGATGAACGGAGGCTCTTCCACCTGTTGGAATATTCCGTTGGTGGCGATGGTTGCCGGATAAGCCGTATGATAGATACCACTCAGATCATCCATGGAAAGCCATGGCTCCTCTTGGACGCCAACATGGACGGGCACCTGTGCTGTTTTTCCATCCAGACTGACTTGAATGATTCCCTCTGCTTTCTCGGGTCCGGCGGTGAATGTCATCCCTTCAATGGTTCCCAATTCTTCAGGGAGAGTCCAACTTACATTCTCCTCACTGGCCGAGATGGTGATTCCCTCCTTTGTGGTTACCTTTACGCTAAGGTCCATAGATTCACCAGGGAGAAGATCAATTCTTTCCGGTTCAATGTTGATTTTTTCAATTTCTTCTGCCCCGATGATATGGACTGGATATTCCGCCTCAATCCCGTCAATCTGGGCGTTGATGATCACGTCACCGCTGGTCAAGGAGATGAATTGATCCTCAGCAAAACGTCCGATTTCTTCATGATCTACCGTCCATCTTACATCCCGGCTGTCTACTGGGTAGGGCTTATAATTCGTGTCGTATCCCTTTATTCCGTAGGAAACAGAGCTGCCCACCAGAAGATTGGACGGACCCTTAATCATAATTCCCTGCATTTCTCCCTTGGGAGCAATGTTAAAGATTCCTATGGCATCGGGAACTGCTCGCTGAATGCCGTTTTTGGGGCGGTTGATGACGGTGACATCCTCATCTCCCAGGAGTTGGACAGCCATGGTAGTGGACCCTCCGCCGTCAAAATTGACGGCCTTCCATGCGCCGATTTCTACCATTAAACGGGCCAATTCCTCCAGGGTCATTCCTCTGCTGTATTTCACTCCTTCTACAGCAACGAGGTATAAGGTAGAACCATCCTTGGAAACACCTACCGCAGAACGGGGATGCAGACCGGTCAAATTAGGATAGATGGGTTCAACTGGTTTCCCCTCATTCACTAAAAGGGTATGGCCGCCCACCGCCGATTGGATCTTTAATTCTTCAGGCAGTGTTCTTCCGTTGACGATGAGGGAATCCCCGATTCGAATATGCTCCTTTATGAACTTCGCCCCTGCCCCATGTCCCCACAATACATATCCATCTGCAGGAATGGCGGCGGCAGGTTGATTTTCCCTGATTTCCCAAACGGTATCTTCGCGAACGACCACTTCCACTACTCCGTCATACCCTTCGATAGGTCCCAAACTTTTTTCCCCCCAATCTGGGGTATAAAGATTGATCTGATCACGGAGGCTTGTTCCCTGGGTAGGATTATACTCTTCCTTATTGATGTTCCTTAGAGGGTATACGGCTCCGTCAGCAGCGACCACTTCTCCGGAAAAAGCAAGCTGTTCAATGAATGCTTTTTGTTCTTTGGTTACCACCAGACTGTACCATTTATTTAAATAGCCCATGGAAGAGATGGTTTTTCCCTCATCAATGACAACACCAAAGGGCGCCCCTAACCGGTCCATCCGGAAAAAATTTGCATTAAGTGCGGCAATGGCTTCCTTTTCATTGGCCATTCCCTCCACGGTCTGCTTATTGATTAATCTACCATTTTTTCCATAGAGTGGGGCTACTTTTACATAAGGGTTGGCAACGTCCACTGTGGTGATGAAAATTTTTACTAGTTTATTCTCTATGAATTTCTTGTATTCCCCTGTTTTAACGCCAACTCCAATGGGCATGGACCAAACTTCTTCCAAGGGGGTTCCTACGATTTCTACTTTTACTGCAGGAGAAATTAGATCCCCTCCCCCATGGGTTTCACTTTCATCTGACTGGTCTATTTCGCCCGTCACGTGATCTTCTTCGGCAAACACAGGCTGGATTAGGCTAAATATCATAAAAAATACGAGAACCCATTTTAACCATAGGCCCCTTTTCAGGCTATTCATTGATGAATCTCCTCTCCCAATCAGCGATTTTTCTTTTACTCTTTCTCTATGACTCTCTCAAAATTCCATTTTCCCCTATGATTTCTCGGGTCTATTTTTTACTTGCCCATATATTAGACGTCACGTGAGGTGTGAAAATGGAACAAAGGATTGGCATAGGAAATCCTTTGTTCCATCAAATTCTAGTTCCAATAAACAGTGGGTGAAACTTGAAAAAAATACCCAGATTTATTCATGTTTGGTTTTGTTAGGATTAAAGAGATCGGGTTTATCGGTTCTCAGTCCAAAATGGTGCTGGATGGCATGGACGATCCTTCTGGAGGCTTCGCCGTCTCCATAGGGGTTGGCCGCCTTGGCCATTTTTTCATATTCTTCCGGCTTGGTCAAAAGAGTATGGGCCATCTGATAGACATCTTCTTCATTCGTTCCCACCAACTTCAGGGTTCCTGCTTCTACGCCTTCCGGCCTTTCTGTGGTGTCTCTTAAAACCAATACAGGAATTCCAAAGGCGGGTGCCTCTTCCTGAATCCCCCCTGAATCGGTCAAGATCAAATGGGCGCGAAACATAAAGTTATGAAAATCTATGGCATCCAAGGGGGATATGAGATGGATCCGCGGATGACTCCCCAACACTTTCTCGGCCGCTTCTTGAACGACCGGATTTAGATGGACAGGATACACAAGGGATACATCGGAATGCTCTTCAATTAATCTGCGAATTCCCCGGAACATTCCCATCATTTTTTCTCCTAAATTCTCACGGCGATGGGCAGTCATCAGAATCAGCTTATGATCCCCTATTCTCTCCAAGACCGGATGATAATAGTCCATTTTTACTGTGGTCTTTAAGGCGTCGATCACGGTATTTCCCGTCACGTAAATGTTTTCCTCCGGCTTTCCCTCCTGGCGCAAATGGGCGGCAGCCAGGGAAGTAGGAGCGAAATGTAGGTCAGCTAATACACCGGTTAGCTGCCGGTTCATCTCTTCCGGATAGGGGGAGTATTTATTGTAGGTGCGAAGCCCTGCCTCCACATGACCGATGGCAATTTGGTTGTAAAAAGCAGCCAGGCTGGCCACAAAGGTGGTGGAGGTATCTCCGTGTACCAGTACGATATCCGGTCTCTCTTTTTTTAATACGTGGTCAAGCCCTTCCAGAACTTTGGCTGTCACCTGAATCAAGGTTTGTCTTTCCTGCATGACATTCAAATCATATTCCGGCTTAATTTGAAAAATATCCAACACTTGATCCAGCATTTGACGATGTTGGGCCGTAACACAAACGAACGATTCAATCCCCTCCCCCTTTTCCAATTCTTTCACCAGGGGGGCCATTTTAATGGCTTCAGGTCTGGTTCCAAATATTGTTAATACCTTGATTTCCTTTGTCCCCATATCCATACCCTTTCGCTACAATAGTCTTTTCCTTATTTTGTTCCGAACAGCCTGTCCCCGGCATCTCCCAATCCGGGCACAATATATCCATGATCATTTAATTGTTGATCTACAGCCGCGACAAAGATATCCACATCGGAATGTTCTGCCTGTACCTTTTCGATCCCTTCCGGTGCTGCAATTAAGGCCATCAGTTTGATTTGGCGGGCCCCTCTGTTCTTAAGGGCTTGGATGGCTGCTACTGCAGAGCCGCCAGTAGCCAGCATGGGGTCAATGACGATCAATTCCCTCTCTTCGATATCTGAAGGAAGTTTTACATAATATTCAACAGGCTGCAAGGTCTCAGGGTCCCGATATAAGCCGATGTGTCCCACTTTGGCCGCAGGAATCAGTTTCAAGATCCCATCTACCATACCCAGGCCTGCCCTCAATATGGGGATTAACCCCACCTTTTTCCCGGATATTACCTGGGAAGTGCAGGGTGCCACCGGTGTTTCCACCGATACCTCTTCCAAGGGCATGTCTCTGGTTATTTCATAGGCCATCAATGCAGCCACTTCGTCTACCAATTCTCGGAACTCTTTGGTCCCGGTATTTTTATCTCTTATGTATGTTAATTTATGCTGAATTAATGGGTGATCAAATACATATACTTTGCTCATGTTTTTACCTCCAGTGTTTGCTTAATTATTTATCATTATGTCACTCCTGCATCCTGTTCATTATATCAAAAAAAAGATGGACTATCATTACATGATAACCCATCTTTTCACGAAACATTTCATGTTTTACAGCAACTCTTTGTAAAGAAGGAATTTCTCACATAAAGCTTTAACCCGCTTTCTCGCTTCTGTTTGGGCTGATTCATCTTCCGGGTTCTTTAGGGTAAGCTGGATCAGATCAGCAATCTCCGTCATAGCATTTTTGTCCATCCCACGGGTGGTGACGGCTGCTGTCCCGATGCGAATTCCGCTGGTTACAAAGGGGCTTTCCGGATCAAAAGGAATCGTGTTTTTGTTTACGGTGATCCCCACATCATCGAGGAGTTTTTCGGCGGTTTTTCCAGTAAGCCCTAAATTGCGGACATCAATGAGGATCAAATGGTTGTCGGTTCCTCCGGAAACCAACTGAAATCCTCTTTCCAATAATGCATCGGCAAGGGCCTTTGAATTTTCGACGATCTTTTTCGCATAATCCTTAAACTCTGGCTTTAATGCTTCACCAAAAGCTACCGCCTTGGCAGCAATGATATGCATCAGGGGTCCTCCCTGAATTCCCGGAAAAACGGCCTTGTCTATCGCTTTGGCAAACTCTTCTTTGCACAGGATCAATCCTCCCCTTGGACCCCTTAGCGTCTTGTGGGTGGTACTGGTGACAAAATGGGCATGGGGAACCGGACTAGGATGGATGCCGGCAGCTACCAACCCGGCAATATGGGCCATGTCTACCATCAGGTAAGCACCCACTTCATCGGCAATTTCCCTCATTTTGGCAAAATCGATGATCCTCGGGTAAGCACTGGCCCCGGCTACAATTAACTTCGGTTGATGATGAAGGGCCATTTCCCTTACTTCGTCATAGTTGATAGTTTGGGTCTCCCGATCTACCCCGTAATCTACAAAGTGATATAAGGTACCGGAGAAATTAACCGGACTCCCGTGGGTTAAGTGTCCGCCATGGGAAAGGTTCATTCCCAGCACGGTGTCCCCGGGCTTCAGGACAGAAAAATAAACGGCCATATTGGCTTGGGCTCCGGAATGGGGCTGAACGTTGGCGTGTTCCGCACCAAAAAGCTGTTTCACCCGATCCCTTGCCAAATTCTCGGCAATATCCACATATTCACAACCGCCATAATACCTTTTCCCCGGGTATCCTTCCGCATACTTATTGGTTAAAACGGTCCCCATGGCTTCAAGAACCGCTTCACTAACAAAGTTTTCGGATGCTATCAATTCAATTTTCTCCTGCTGACGTCCCAATTCCAGTTGGATCGCCTTAAAAATCTCAGGATCCTGCTGTTGCAACTGTTTCATTTTATCCTCCTCTATTCTGCCCTTTTCATAGGGTTGTATTCTTTAATCCCTGCTGTAGATCGCTCTCTCCCCGCCCACCAGCTTTGGCCGGGTAAAGGCGGCAGTAACATGGGCATGGCCAATTGAACGAATTTGGCTGCGGAAGGGAACGACCACCGGTTTTAAATGCATCCCAATTAAGGTATCTCCAATATCAATGCCAGCGTCGGCCCGAATATGTTCCACTACTACGGGATGATTCATATATCTGAAAGCGTAAGCAGCCATTGCTCCCCCTGCCTTTGGCACTGGTACTACCGTAACTTCATCCAAATGGAATTGATCGGCCGTTTCCTCCTCCACGACCAATACCCGATTGATATGTTCACAACCTTGAAAGGCCACATGAAAACCATGCTGATCCCGAACCTGCTGGATTCCTTCAAAGATGGCTTTTGCCACTTGCTCACTGCCTGCGGTTCCTATTTTCTCACCCAGGACTTCACTGGTGCTTGTCCCTACGACAAGGATGTGTTTATTGCCCAATTTTTTTTTGGCAAGTAATTCTGTTAGCAATTGTATGACTTGATTTTTTATGGGTTTTACATTGACTTCAAACATCATATCCCTCCTTGGAGGAATTTCAGATGGAGTTTTTAAGAGTCAGGAGTATTTCTTCTCTATCTCGGAAATCTTGTCAATTCGACGTTGATGTCTGCCTCCTGAGAATGGGGTTTCCAACCAGATTCTTATGATTTCCCGGGCGAGTCCTGGCCCGACAACCCTTCCTCCCAAGGCAATGATATTCGTGTCATTATGTTCCCTGGTTGCTTTGGCTGAAAAACAATCATGGACGACAGCACAGCGAATGCCTTTTACCTTATTGGCAGCAATGGACATCCCCAGTCCAGTCCCGCAAACTAAAATTCCCCTAGTGAATTCCCCACTGGCCACTCTTTCCGCCACAGGAAGGGCATAATCGGGGTAATCGACGGAATCCTCACAATGACAGCCAAAATCCTCATAGGAAATATGTAATTCATCGAGGAGTTTTTTTATCTCTTCTTTTAAACTGTATCCGCCGTGATCTGCTGCAATGGCTACTTTGATTTTCTCACTCACCGGTCCTTATCCACTCCTTTTTCTGTTCTGCAATTATTATACCCGATATCGCACTTTCTTTTTAGTATCCTTTGTACCCTTACCAATAGTATTTTAACTGAATTACCCAGTATTAGTCCATATTTAGCGTTGTAATATTCGTGTTTTTGCCGGTATTTTTATGATTACAGATGAAATTGTTCGGTTTTTACCAAAAACACGCCACTGATGTGACGTGCATTTATTTTCTATTTTAGGATAAAGCGGCTAATATAGTTATGAAGTTCCGTGGCTTGCTGCCGCAAGAGGTTGGCGGATCCTGAAATTTCCTGCATCATGGCGGTTTGCTCTTGGGTGGCGGCGGATACTTCTTCGGCACCAGCTGATGTTTCTTCCGCAACTGCCGCCACATCTTGGGCTTCACCCATTGTAATCTCCATCTGTTTCACTTGTTTATCCACCAATCTTCCTATTTCTTCGACAGACTGGACAACTAAATCAACAGATTGGCTGATATCCCTCAAAGCCTGATTGGTTTCTTCACCACGCTTTGATTCCCGATTGGCCAGCTCAACCTGGTCATTAATCTGAATAACAACATTTTTCACTTCTTCCTGCATTTTTTTGATCAGCCCATTAATTTCTTGAACGGCCTTTCCACTTTCATCGGCAAGCTTTCTTACTTCTTCGGCCACCACCGCAAACCCTCTGCCATGTTCTCCAGCCCGGGCTGCCTCAATACTAGCATTCAAGGCCAAAAGATTGGTTTGCTCAGCAATTTCCCCAACCACTTTAGAAATATCCCCAATTTGGCTGGCGTTTTTCTCCAACCGTCCCACCAATAAGATAGACTCTTGGTTTGAATCAGCCAGGCGGTGCATGCCATCCACCAAGCTTTTTACTACTTGGGAGCTATGATTCAAAGTTTTTACCATTTCATGGGATAATTCTTTCGATTTGAAAGCCCGCTCGTTCACTTCTTCGGCTAGATTAGTGGTTTGTTCAATGGATTGGACGGTTGACTGTACAGCTGTGGCTGATCTTTCTGCTCCTTTGGCAATCTGTTCAATGGTAACGGCTATGGATTCTGCCTGATTGGCAGCATGTTCTGAGGCAGTGGTCAAAGATTTAACCCCTTCGTTGGTTTTGTTGAAATTCCTCTCAATGTCCATGACCATTTGTTTGAGGTTATCCAGCATTTGCTTAAAGGAAACCGCTAGACCCCTTAATTCATCATCAGACTTGGGAATGTCCAGGTTTACTCGCAAATCTCCAGTTGCTGCCTGCCTCGCTACCTCTTCCAATTTTGAAATAGGCTTAATGATGATTCTCGCTGCAACGAAACCGAGAATGCCTGACCAAATCACCCCCAAGGCCAACGTCAGAAAGATGAACACACTTTCCGACATAAACCGGACAAAGTAGCTCCGCAAAAATAGAATAAAGACCAGACTGGCTCCGTAGGTAATCGACGCCAACGTCATAATTCCCAGAACAAATTTCTTTTCTAACCCAAATCGATATTTTCGGCCCTTCATATTGAATCCCTCCGCAAACGGCGCAACCGCTCTAATATCAATCGCAACTATTCTAATAGGATCTCCCTTACTTTATCGGTATCAACCTTATTCTAGAAATTCATGATTTTTCCTTCTAACAATTCCAAAAAAAAAAATTAATTTTTGTGGCTTCCCTCATTCTGTTGGAGTAACGAAATCAATGTATGCAAAGCATCTTCCAGCTCCCATGCACATTGTTCATATCTCTCCTTTGAACCGCCAAAGGGATCGGTCACATCATAATTAGGCCGTTCCCCTGTTTCCGGTGATTGGTCCACATACTCCTTTAAGACATGAACCTTTCCCACACTGGATGGAAAGGATTGAATCAGAGCAAACTTGTGGTTTTGTGTCATGGTTAGGATCAAATCGGCCCAATCAATCAGGGATTGGCTTACAGATTGAGAAAAGTGATCAGGATTTATTCCCTTTTCCTGCAATATATCGGCCGCATGCTTGGAAATGGGAGTCTCTTCATCAGCTAAAATCCCTGCAGATTTCACCTGGACAGACAACCCTTCCTTTTCTGCCAGATGCTGAAATATCTTTTCTGCCATTGGGCTTCTGCATGTATTTCCTGTACAGACGAATAAAATATTCAAAGTTTGATCATCCTTTCTTTATCCACTCGGCAATTTTCATCTAGTAAGCTTAAGCATGGCCAGGTATTTGCTGAATGATATACATGATGATGATTCCCATTGCTACTCCTAATTCTGTCATGATCGGATTTAATCTATATGCCGTTGGAATCATTTCACCCACAACCAGATAGGCCATCACTCCTGATGCAAGGGCAAGACCGGAAAATATCCCTGCTTCTGTTCCCGTAAAAAACAACTGACCTAAAAATGCCCCTAAGGGAATAAATAATCCAACGAGCAGTAAAATGATGAAAATCCACATGGGTCTGGCTCTTACCATCAGGAAAGGAACGGTCACTCCTATCCCTTCAGGAATATTATGTAGGGCAATGGCTAAGGCTACGAAAATACCCAATTGATCATCCACTTCCATTCCGGTACCTATAGCCATCCCTTCAGGAATATTATGAAAGGCAATGGCCAGAGCCATAAGCCATCCTATCTTCCAATAAATAGGGGAGTTAACACCTTTTTGTCTTCCCAACCCATGCAGTCCTTTTTGAAAGAGATACATCAGGATCATTCCTACTGTCATTCCTGCGGCCAACACCTTCGGACTTCCATATTCCAAAGCGGCTGGAACAAGCTGTACCAGCACGACTAATCCCATGATTCCCCCGGCTAAACCTAGTGCAAAGGCTAAGGATTTTGGAGTAGGATGGCCAAACCATAATACCGCTAATCCGCCCAATAAGGTGGTTAACCCCGAAACAATCGTGATCCCCCAAATTATGTCCATCTTTCTTCCCCCATGTTTAAAGATTCGCACGGAGATCATAGAAGGAATTTTACCCCATAGGCCAGCAAAATGAAACCACCCAATGCCTCTCCGTATTCACCAAGCCAAAGGCCAAACCTTCGGCCAAGCAATAATCCGGTTCCCGCCATAATCATACCCATAAAGCCAAAAAGAGAAACAGCAAGAATCACATTGACGGCAAAAAGACCAAAAGTAAGGCCCACTGAAAATGAGTCCAAGCTGACACTAAAGGCAAATAAGAGAAGACCCCATCCGTGGGGACTATACGACTGGGATTGGCCTCCTTTGAAGGAAGACCATATCATTTGAAGACCCAAGGTTAGCAAGATTCCTCCACCCAACCACCCCGCTAAATTGCCAATAAAGGTGGTTAAATATTTTCCCAGATACATGCCAAAAAGAGGCATGATGACGTGGAAAATGCCAATGGTTGCACTTACCTTGGCCACATGTTTTAACCTTATTCCCACCATTCCCACTCCAAGTCCCAATGAAAAGGCATCCATTCCCAAGGCTGTTGCTACCATGAAGAGAGTGACAAATTGTCCCCACTGGGCTATTTCTCCCATTTTATCCCCTCCACATCCTTGTCTCTGCCAAGATATGCAAAAATGAGGAGGGAAATTCATTCCTTGTCCGTAAAAGTCCAACTATTTAATTATTTTTCCACCTGCTGCTTTATGAAGCCGGTTCATCAGGGCCAATCCGATCCCTTCGGGGGAAAAGGTTTCAGACAAAATATATGTGACCTGCTGATGATCAAATTCTCTTAGTGCTTGATACACATTGGCGGCCATTTTTGTCGGATCATGGCGACTTCCTATAGAGATGACGACATCTCCCCGGTACATCTCCTTATGTTCATCACTGGAAAGGATCCCCACCTTTTCTCCTTTTTCCATGGCTTCCTTCGCCAGCCTTTGAATGGTACGCACCATCTGTTCTTCATCTCCTGCGACCAACCAAAGTTCTCCTCGGGGTGCATAGTGGGTGTATTTCATTCCTGGTGACTTTGGGGGAACTTTCTCATCCACCAGGGACATGTGCAGCTGTACCTCTCCCAATCTCATGCGAAGCTCTTCTATGGTGATTCCACCTGGCCGTAAAATGGTGGGAATCGGGGCTGACACATCCAACACGGTTGACTCCACTCCCACTTGTGTTGGCCCGCCATCCACAATTCCGGCAATCCGTCCGTGCAAATCTTCCCAAACATGTTGTGCGGTGGTAGGACTAGGCCTTCCGGAACGATTGGCACTGGGAGCGGCAATGGGAAGCCTTGATTCTTTCAGCAATGCCAGGGCTACCGGATGGTCAGGCATCCTTACGGCTACGGTATCTAAACCGGCTGTCACTTGATCAGGGACTTGTTTTCCCTTTGGAAACAGAAGAGTAAGGGGACCCGGCCAAAATTCCTCCATGAGAGAAATCGCCTGATCAGGGATGCTTGAAACGATTTCTCTCACTTGATCCCTTTCTGCAATGTGGACAATGAGCGGGTTATCCCCAGGTCTCCCCTTAGCTGTAAATATCTTTTGGACTGCCAAGGGTGACATGGCATTTCCCCCCAATCCATAGACCGTTTCCGTAGGGAAAGCCACCACTTCATTTTTCCTTAAATATTCAGCAGCTTCTTTGATCTGTGGATAACCAATCGATTTATCCACATCTTTATCCACAATCCATACCTTTGTATCTAACTTCACCATCTTTTTTATCTCCTAGTCTGACTCAAATTTCCCCATCTTTTTTTGACCCATTATACTGATGTGTCCATCCTTTTTCAACAGCCTGTGCATAAACTGGGGATAAGTTCACTAGCGAAAGTCTTAGCAATACACCGAAGATAAATAAAATACGGAGGGATTCCCTCCGCCGATAAAATTAATTGGTGTTCTTTTCTATCCATTCCATTCCTTTTTTGATGACATCTGCCACAAAGAAACGGATTTCTACTTCCGTATCATTTGTCAATTCCCTGGTTTGTGTCAGCTCCTCGCCGTTGTTTGTCATCTCCGGTGCTTCGACAGATGTCCCATTGGCAATATCGATGAAGCATAGGGGAGGAAATAGAACACACCACCAATTTTGGCCTTTACCGTCACCCAAAACAATCCGTAATGCCTCATAATCTCCCGCTGGATACACCTGATTCCCGTACATTTTCGTCGGAAACGGCACCACTCCCAAAGTAACATCTGCCGCATATGTGTATCCGTAACGATTCATTGTATCCCTTACGATTTTTTTAATCTCCGGCATGTTTGATGTAATTAAATTCCTCGATTCTTCAATGTCTTTAACCTCATTCGCCCAACGGCCGAGGTATTGAACAATTTCATCCCTTATTTTACGCTTCAGCCATTGATCTTCTGGGGAATCGCTATTGGCGATGATCCTCAGCCGTATGGCCTCATCGGGAATGGTCCCCCCAGCCACCGACTGGGCGCTTAATTGGGATTCCCAGCTAAAAACCAAGACAGATAAAATGAATAGGACATAAAATAATGGCTTTCTCATATTGGTTTCCTCCCTTTCCCTCTCCGTAGTACAAGTATGGTCAGGGAGGAGATGATTTAAACCTGCATTATATACTGGCTAGGACGACTCTTTCAATCCCCTGTAAATCTTTGATTTTCTCTATTTTTTTTATTTTTTTCCATTGGCCTAATGCGTTGACCACCTGATCTGCTTGTCCCATACCCACTTCAAAGCCAACAAGTCCGGGTTCCTTCATCACATGGGGTAAGTCTTCAATTAATCTCTGATAAAAATAAAGTCCCGTTTCTCCTCCATCTAAAGCCCTTATGGGCTCAAATTTCTTTACTTGAGGATGAAGAAGTTCTACCTCTTTCGTCGGAATATAGGGGGGATTGGATACTAAGATATCCAGTTTGATTCCCTGTTGTTTAATCGGCTGAAGCAAGTCCCCATGGAAAAAGGAGATCTGTCGCTCAACTCCATTTAAAACTGCGTTTTCTCTGGCTACCTGAAGGGCTGATAATGACATATCCACGGCGATGATATTCCATCTTCTGTTCATCCGGGCAAGGGATACGGCAATGGCTCCACTTCCTGTGCCAATATCTGCCGCCACCAAGGCATGATCGGAAGTGCCCTGCCAAGTACGCTTACTTGCTTTGCAAATCTCTTCCACCAACACTTCAGTTTCCGGTCTAGGGATTAGTACATCCCGATTTACCTTAAAGGGCAATCCGTAAAATTCCTGCCAACCAACAATGTATTGAAGGGGCTCTCCCGATGACCGCCTGTTCACTACATCTTCAAATTTGTACCAATCCTCAGAAGTTAATGGTTGATTTAAGGACATGAAAAGGCGGGTCCTATCTATTTCTAGAATGTATCGCAATAGGACCTCTGCTGATATTTCCGCTTCAGGAATGTTATTGTTTTGTAAACGGGAAGAAGCCCATTTCAGGGCTTCCCGTATTGTTGCTTTCTTAGTTCTGTCCATACCATTATTGCGCCTTTTTCAGTAATTCGGTTTGCTCAGCAATGGTCAGGGCATCGATGATTTCATCCAATTCCCCGTCCATCACGGCGTCTAATTTATGCAGTGTTAAACCAATGCGGTGGTCGGTTACCCGGCTTTGAGGGAAATTATAGGTTCTTATTCTTTCACTGCGGTCACCCGTTCCTACTTGAGTTTTCCGATTGTCAGCATATTGAGCCATGGCTTCCTGCTGATACTTTTCATAAAGTCGGGCACGAAGAACCCTCATGGCCTTCTCTCTGTTCTTAATCTGGGATTTTTCATCCTGACAGGACACAACCATCCCTGTGGGGATATGCGTAATCCTCACTGCAGATTTCGTGGTATTGACACTTTGCCCCCCAGGCCCGCTGGAACAGAATGTATCAATACGGATATCATTTTCATTGATTTCTACTTCCACCTCTTCCGCTTCTGGCAAAACGGCCACCGTAGAGGTGGAGGTATGAATTCGACCCCCTGACTCTGTAGTCGGAATCCGCTGCACTCGATGGGCGCCGCTTTCATATTTCAGCTTGCTGTATGCGCCTTTTCCCTGTACGGAGAATATCACCTCTTTAAAGCCACCAATATCTGTATAATTGGCCTCCAATAATTCGGTTTTGTAACCGTTTCTCTCCGCAAAACGGGAATACATCCGGTAAAGATCTGCAGCAAACAAGGCGGCTTCTTCTCCGCCAGCAGCACCGCGGATTTCCACAATGACGTTCTTGTCATCATTGGGATCTTTGGGCAAGAGGAGAATTTTTAGTTTTTCCTCCAGCTGCTCTTTTTGTTCAGAGAGTTCGCCTATTTCCTCTTTGACCAGTTCCCGCATTTCTTCATCCAATTTTTCTTCCAGCATGGCTTTTGCCTCGGTTAACTGCTTAACCACATTTTTATATTCACGATAAACGGTAACCGTTTCTTCCAAACTGGATTGTTCCTTCGAATATTCCCTTAATTTCTTAGGATCGCTAACCACTTCGGGATCACATAACAGTTGGCTTAATTGCTCATACCGTTCCACTACACCTTCCAAGCGTTGCAGCAAGAAACCTCACCTCAGTATATACCTAAAATGTATTCAATGGCTAACCTTAGTAAATTCTTTCGTTTCATCCATTTAGAAATTGTCTGTAACAGAATAATTATAGTATAAATGTTGGTTTATGTAAAGAAAGCCCGGAATTTTCCGGGCAAAATTATCAGGCAAGGTTACGGAATGTTATTCGTGAATGTCCCTCCGCGGCTGGCAGTTCCCATATGGCCGCGGATAGTGGTTAATTCACGCTCCGTATCTCTATCGTTAAACCTCATGCCATTTCCGATGGACCGAAGACGGCCAAATAAACTGTCATCGGTGGAGACATAGATGTCGTATCCTGGGAGGGTTTGGTTGACGAGGGCCCTCGCTTGATTTTCGATGCGATTGATATGGTCGATGGTTACGGTATCATTCACTTGCAATCCAACATACACATTGCCTCCAGAAATAATGACAGTTGCATCATCTACTCCTCTGACCTTAGCTACCCGGTCAGCGATGGAGTCCGCCAAATCTTCGTTATTCTGCTTATAACCAGGAGCGGTAAACAAATTGGGATTATAGTTTTTTACATCATACCGGTTTCCAGGGGATTCAATATCCACTTGATCCCGGTTTTCCGGCAGGGCTCCTTGATTGGCGGGGGCACAGGCAGCAAGTGCAAAAACCATCCATCCAGCTAAAACGACTAACAACCATGGTTTATGATGCAAATAGGCCACCTCCTCATTCTTATGATGTCCGAGGTGACCCTGCTTTTTTCTGTTTTTTATTTACCTATCGAGGAACTTCATGACAATGGCGACAGCGGGCCTCGTAGCTTTCTGATGCGCCCACAAGGATAATCGGATCATGGTATCTGGCTGGTTCATCATTTATCATCCGCTGGGTCCTTGTTGCCGGATTTCCACATTTCACGCATATGGCATGGAGTTTCGTTATGTAATCGGCAAGGGCCAGCAGATAAGGCGTTGGACCAAAGGGTTCCCCACGGAAATCTTGATCCAATCCTGCACATATTACTCGTTTTCCTTGATCTGCCAGCTGCTTGCAAACCTCAATTATCGAATCATCAAAAAATTGGACTTCATCGATGGCAATGACTGAAGTATCCGGTGTAATCCGTTCCAAAATTTCTGTTGAATGCTGTATGGGAATCGCATGATTTTGGGTCCCGTTGTGGGAGACAATGGCTTCCCGGTGATAGCGGTCATCGATTTGCGGTTTAAAGACCATCACCTTTTGTTTTGCCAATTGGGCTCTTTTTATACGTCGGATCAATTCCTCACTTTTTCCGGAGAACATGCTTCCGCAGATCACTTCAATCCAGCCTTCCTGATTCATAAAAATCATGTTCTTTCTCCTCATTCTAATTCTTTATAGATCTGGAATTAAATATTCACACGTCCGCTAGTCGAATTCGCGAAGAAGCGATTAATGTCCGTTCCAAGACTAAATATCGGAGCCCTCAAAAACATCTGGGTAATTCGATGATGGAGTCAGTTTGAGGGCTAATTTCCGATCTTTAGCCTCTTCACTAAGTACGAATTCGAAGGCTGTCCTTAGTGAATTCTTTAATTCCATCTATATATAGCATCTTGTATGTACAGCAAAACAGGCAGATTTCTCTGCCTGTTAACATTCATTTACTTTAAGTTATATTTTCTCTTGAAGCGATCTACGCGTCCACCAGCATCAACAAACTTCTGCTTTCCTGTAAAGAAAGGATGACATTCGGAACAAATCTCAACGCGCAGATTTTCCTTTACAGAACCGGTTTCAAACGTATTTCCACATGCACAGGTTACTGTAGTTTTCTTATAGTCTGGATGAATACCCGTTTTCATGCAATTTCACCTCTTTCTGCCCTGAATCTTTCGAAACAGAGTAACTTTCTACACACATAATGAGAATATATCACATTATCCATGATCATGCAATGGGTTGTACAATGCTTGTTGAACGTCTGTGATATTGTCATATTGTAACGCATCAGTGAAAATGTCACTATGGGACAGGAGAGAATAACTTTGAGCAAAAAAGAGTTGAAGCGTTACAAAGTCATTGAACAACTGATTCAAGG